>DATFOL010000255.1:0-6860 GCA_035265545.1 Gemmatimonadaceae bacterium
CCGCGACCGGCGTGCGGGCGGCCGGTACGCAGCAGTTCATCGAGGCGCTGCGCGAGCTCGAGGAGACGAGCGATGTCGAGCGCATGGTCTCGCTGTTCGACGAGCAAGCCGAGATCAGCAACCCGATGGATGCCGCGCCTCACCTTGGGCAGGAGGGGGCTCGTCGATTCTGGCGAACGTACCGGGACAGCTTCGAAGAGATCCACTCCTATTTCTCGCGCATCGTCGAGAGCGACGACGCGGCCATGCTCGAGTGGACGAGTCGAGGCGTGCTGCGAGGCGATCGGCCGATCGACTACTCGGGAGTCAGCGTGCTCGAGCTGAGGAACGGAAAGGTACAGCGTTTCCGGACGTACTTCGACGCGAGGCCGTTCGAGCAGGGGACGCCGCGGCGGGCCGAGTAGCGCTACTCCGAGCCGTGTGGGCGGACATACGAATTCTGTGTCGCGCATCGATTCGCGCGGCCTGGTCGTTGCGCCATCAGGCCGGTCGTGCTGCGAGGGCGCGGAAGCGCGAAATCCCGAGCGGCACAGCGACGTGAATCGAGAGGCGCGGCTCGCCGCGCACGCCCGGAGGGGTATCGCGTGACTGCGTCTCCCACTGCCATCGCGGACCCGCTCGACGTCGCCGACCGCGCTGGCGACCTTCGCATCGTGCATGCGCGAACGCTGGGCGGACCGAACATCTGGCACCTCGCCCCCGTGGTGCTGGCCGAGCTGCGCGCGGGCTCACTGGCCGCCCTCGCGCCGTCCGACGTGCCAGGCTTCGGCGACCGCTTGCTCGGCGCGCTGCCCGCCCTCGACGAGACTCGCGGTGGAAGCGAGGTTCCGTCGCGAAGTGCGGCGCTCCCGCAGTCGTGGGGCGAGGCGCTTGTCTGCGTAGTTCTCGAGCTGCAGCGACTCGTCGACGCGCCACCGGCTTACGGTCGCGTCGTGATCGAGGCGCCGGCCGAGGACCGCTGGACGCTCGTCCTCGGCTTCGATGAGGAGGTGCTCGCGACCGAGGCGCTATACGCCGGCGCACGCGTGCTCCGCGACTGCCTGCGCGGTGAGGATCCTGAAGTCGAGGCCATCGTTGCCGATCTCGCCGACCGATATCACCGGGCGCGGCCCGGGGCGACGTCCCTCGTGATGCTCGAGGCGGCACGGCGGCGCGGGATTCCCGTACGACGCAACGCGGAAGACGGCATCATGCAGCTGGGGCTCGGCTCGGCCCAGCGGTGGCTGCGCTCCACCATGACCGACTTCACGAGCGTGCTCGCGACGTCGATCACGTCCGACAAGCACTGGACGAAGCAGGTGCTGAAGCGTGTGGGAATCGGCATCCCGGAGGGAGAGACCGCGCGCACCGTCGACGGTGCGATCGAGATCGCCCGCGACATCGGCTTCCCCGTGCTGCTCAAGCCACTCGACTCGAACAACGGACGCGGCATCTCGGGGCGGATCGACACGCTGGATGGCGTGCGCGCGGCGTGGCCGCTCGCGGTCGCCGAGCACGAAGTCGTCGTCATCGAGCGCTTCGCCGAGGGAAACGATCACCGCGTCGTCGTGGTGAACCGCCGCGTCGTCGCCTGCGTCGAGCGGGTGCCGGCGCACGTCGTGGGCGACGGACGCCGCAGCATCCGCGCGCTCGCCGACGACATCAACCGAGACCCGAATCGGAGCAAGGCCAATCCGCGTGCGTCGCTCGCGCCACTGCCGCTCGACGAGCTCACGGCGGCGTATCTCGCGCGCACCGGCCGTACGCTCGACAGCGTGCCGGGCGAGGGAGAGGCCGTCTTCCTGCGGGCGACGGCGAACATCTCGACCGGCGGCACGGCGGTCGACCGAACCGACGAGATGCACCCGCGCAACCGCACGCTGTGCGAGCTCGCGGCGGGCGCGGTGGGGCTCGACGTCGCCGGGCTCGACGTGCTGACGCCGGACATCTCCGTGCCGTTCGACGAGAACGGGGCGGTGATGATCGAGGTCAACGCGTCGCCCGGGATCCGCATGCACACGCACCCCGACGTCGGCGCACCGCACGACGTGCCAGGGGCGATCCTCGACATGCTCTACCCGCCAGGCGCGCCGACGACGATTCCGGTGATCGCGGTTACCGGGACCAACGGCAAGACCACGACGACGCGGCTCATCGCGCACCTCTTGCGCACGAGCGGGAAGCGAGTCGGCTTCACGACGACGGACGGCGTCTACTTCCAGGAGCAGCTGCTGCTGGAGGGAGATCTCACCGGCCCGTTCGCCGCCAACATCGTCCTCTCGCATCGGGACGCGGACGTCGCGGTCCTCGAGACCGCGCGCGGTGGGATCCTGCGGGCGGGGCTCGGCTTCGACGCGTGCGACGTGGGCGTGGTGCTCAACGTGACAGCGGACCACCTTGGCCTCGGCGGGATCGACACCGTCGAGCAGCTCGCGCAGGTGAAGGCGCTGATCCCCGCGGTGGTGAAGCCGTCGGGGCACGCGGTGCTCAACGCGGACGACCCACTCGTGCTCGCGATGCGCGAGCTCACGCCGGGAGCGGTCGTGCTGTTCACGATGGACACGGTGGGGGCGAACCCGCAGGTGGGGGAGCACCGGGAAGGCGGCGGGATCGTGGCGAGCCTCGAAGAGGAAGGAGGCGAGGAGATGCTCGTGATCCACGACGGCGCACGGCGCACGGTGCTCGGCTCGGCGCGTGAGGTCCCGCTCACCTTTGGCGGCGCGGCGCGCTTCCAGTTGCAGAACGCTCTCGCGGCGTCGGCGGCGGCGTACGTGCAGGGCATGCCGGTCGAGCGGATCCGCGAGGGGCTGCTCGACTTCGTGCCCTCGGTCGAGCGCACGCCGGGGCGCATGAACGTGCTCGATACGACGCGCGGGCGGGTGATCATCGACTACGCGCACAACGCGGCAGCGATCGCGGGGCTGCTCGACTTCGTTGCTCGGACGCCGGCGGAGCACCGCATGGCGCTGATCAGCGTGCCCGGCGACCGCCGCGACGAGGATCTGCGCGAGATCGGCCGACTCGCGGCGGGGATGGACTACGCGATCTTCAAGGAGCACGAGCACTACCGCCGGGGACGGGCGCCGGGCGAGAGTGCGCGCTTCCTGGCGGATGGGCTGCTCGGTACTGGCTACGCGCCCGAGCACGTGGCGACGTTCGCCGAGGAGCGCGAGGCGGTCGCGCATGCGATTGAGCTCATGCGCCCAGGCAGCGTCGTCGCGATCATCGCCGACGCGCCGGACGTCGTGGAGCAATTCCGGCCTTATCTCGCGCCAACGGGAGCGAGCGACGCGGCTCCGTGACGCTGCACGTTCGTGACGAGAGGGCGCCACCGCGTCGAGAGTGGTGGAACGGCCGGCCACCCAGGGGCTACCGGAGCGACGTTCAACTACAGGGAATCGCTCTTCGACTTCGGGGGCCTGGCGCTGGTCTATCGTCGCCGGGCGGCGTCGCCCATGGCGGCTGCGCGCCGGAGGGCCTGCAATAGCGATTGCCCGTTGACGGGCTTGATCAAGTGGGCCACGAAGCCCGCCGCGCGCGTTTGCGCCACGTCGTTCTCGCCAGCGAATCCGCTCAGCACGACGGCCGGGGGCGCCGAGCGTCCGCAGCGCCGCGCGGCATCGGCCAGCCGGCGCGGCGCGTCGAGCCCACTTTCCCCGGCCAGCCGCAGATCGCTGAGCAGCACGTCCAGCGTTTCGGTGCAGACGATCTCCTCGGCCATCGCCACACTGGGGGCGAGATGCACCACGTGTCCGTGGACGGACAGAAGCCGGCGCAGTGCCACCGCGGTGTCGCCGTCGTCTTCGATCAGAAGAATACGAAGCGCGCCGCCACCATCACCGGCGGTCACATGCGCTCCTACTTTCTCCGGGACGGCTTCCTCGGACGCGTCTTCTTCCGACGCCGCGGCCTCGGCACCGGTGACTGCCGACTCCATCGCCTGGGCTGCATGCGCGCGCGCCGTCGGGAGTCGAAGCGTGAACGTCGCCCCGAGCCCCCGCCCTTCGCTCGCCGCCGTCAGCGTCCCCCGCTGCAGCTCCGCAAAGCTTCGGCTGAGGGCGAGCCCGAGCCCGAGGCCCGAGTGGCTGCCCTGCGGCCCCCCCAGCTGTGTGAACGGTGTGAAGAGTCGCGGGAGATCGACCGGCGCAATGCCGTATCCCGCGTCGGCAACTTCGATGGCGACCCAGCCCGGCGCCGGATGGTACGTGCGCATGACGACCGCGGTGCCGTAGGGCGAGAACTTGGCTGCGTTCGTGAGCAGGTTGTCGATGATCTGCTGCACCCGGAGCGGGTCGGCCCAGGCGACTGCATCGTCGTCCAGGTACGCCTCCTCGACGTCGATCTCCTTGTCGCGCAGCATCGCGTTGGCAGCGCGCAACGCGCGACGGCCGACCTCGCGCAGGTCGCACCGGCCACACCGTACGGTCAGCAGCCCTCGGCCGGCCCGTTCGTACTCGAGCAGATTGTCGATCAGGCGCGCCTCGACCGCGATGTGGCGCTCGATCTCTGCCGCGGTCTCGCGATACTCCGGCGCGAGCGCCTCGGTGATCGCGAGCACCTGCGCCAGTGCCCGCGCCGGCGCGAGCGGCGCACGCAGCTCGTGGCTGACAAAGGCCAGCAGCTCGTCCTTGGCCCGGCTCGCGGCCTCCGCCTCGAGGCGGGCCGCGACTGCCACCGCGTGCGCCCGCTCCGCCTCGTACATTCGCACGCGCTCCAGCGCCGCGGCGCACTCCTGGGCGATGCTGAGGAACGCCTGCCGCTCCGCCGCGGAGAACGCGCGCGGCGCGGCGAAGTCGAAGTGCGCTGCGCCGAGCGCTCGCCCGTCACCGGTGACGAGAGGCACCACCGCCGCAGCCTCGAAACAGCCCGCCTCCAACTCCGGCGCGAGGTGTGGGAAACGGGCGCTGTATGCCGCGCGGCTCGCGAAGAAGAGGGGTGCTCGCTCCGCGACGACGACGCCATAGGGTATGGCCTGGGTGTTGGGAAAGGTCCGCCACGCCTCGCGCACAGCGTCATTTACGCCTTCGAGGATCTTCATCGTGAACGTACTCCCGTCGTCCGAGAGCAACCCCACGCCGGCGACCGAGGCGCCGACCGCCTCGCGCGCCTCACGGCCGGCCGCCCGCGCGATGTCGTCGGGGGTGCGCACGCCGGCGAGCGCGCCGCTCAGGGCTTGCAGCCGTTCCGCCAGGACGCGTGCCGTCGCTTCGCCCTCGAAGAGTCGCGCGCGCTCCAGTGCCTGCGCGCACAGGTCCGCGAACGCCTGAAGGAATCCACGCTCTTCTTCAGCGAACAGATGCGGCCCGGGGAGCGACACGGTCAGCGCGCCGAGCAAGCGGCTGCTCGATCCCTCGGGCACCCGCAGCGGGAGCGCGGCCCACGCGCGCACGCCCTCTTCCGACATCACCGGGAGCTCGGGATGCACTGCACGCCACACGGCAGAATCCCCCATCAGCACGGCCTCGCCCGTCCGTGCCAGCTCGCCGATGGGGAGTGGCGTGTCGACCGGAACTCGCGCGACGCGCTCGCGCGTCGAAGCGTCGACGCCCGCAGCGCCAAGGAGCCGGAACTCCGGCTCATTCTCCGAGAGCTCCAGGACGCACGCCGAGTCGGCGCCGAGGGCCAGGACGACGTGGCGCACGACGACCTCGGCCACGGCGTCAGGCCTCAGGCTGCGCGTGAGCTCTGCGCCGAGCCGCTGCAGCCGCTCCGTGCGGTCGCGTGCGGCCACGGCCTCGGCGCGGGCGCGGCGCTCGCGGCCGAAGAGCAGAGCGTTGACGAGTGTGATTGCGGCGCGCCGCGCCAGCTCGAGCGCGAGCGGGAGGTCGTCGGCGGTGTAGCGCCGGCCCCCTTCCCTGGTGAAGAGCGTCAGCACGCCGAGGCGCTCCCCGGCGGCCTCGAGCGGCACGGCCAGGCATGAGCGCGCACGGAGCGCGCACCACGTACCGAAGTGCTCGTCACCGCGGGCGAGCGGCACGAAATCCTCGTCGCGGACGTCGCTCAGGATCATCGGCTGGCCCGTGTCGAAGACCGCACGCGTGGCCGACCGTCCCTCGCGGTCCTGCGGCCACCACCCGTCGACCGCATGAGCGGCGGTGAGGAGGGGCGGGTCACTGTGCGCGAGCGCGAGCCGTGCGAGCCTGCCGTTCTCGTCGAGAGCCTCGACCACCGCGCAATCAGCGAAGCGCGGGATCGCCGCGCGCGCGATGGCCTCGGCGGTCTCGCGCAGGTCGAGCGATCGGCCGAGTATTCCGCTCGCCGCCGCAAGGACCTCCTGCGCCTCCTGCCGACGGCGGTCGTCGAGCGCGGGAAGGGTGATGTCTTCGCGCGGTAATGGACGCTCGAACTGCGTCGCCGCCTCACCGGTCGGAGCCGCACCAGTCGCTATATCGTCGACCGCCCGGGCACCCGGCACATCATCGCGCGGTCCATTCGCCATGCGTTCGCGTCCTGAGCGTCAGCAGACTCGAACGCGTGAGTCGGCGGTCGCCTCACGCACCTCAGCCGGGCGTAACGCCGCGGTGCACTGCTGCGTGCACTGCTGCGCGAACAGGTGCAGCGGCGAGGCGCCCGAGTGTTGCGAGGCTAACGTCACTCCGGGACTGGCCGAGTGCAAGTCGTCGGTGATTCGACTCGCGCGGGACGCCGATACGAGCGATCGAGCGCAGAGGAACTCTCTTTGCGCCGATGTCCCTCGTCGGCACGTCCCCCCACGTCGCAGCCCCCGAGCATCGTGTTCGCCATCCGGATTGTCACGCCCGTCGTCACGGACGAGCACGGCCACCGCCAGGCGGGTGGGCTGCTCGCGGTCGGACAGGCGCGCCTGCCCTTCTTCCTTGATTGTACGCACTGGAGCGCGTCCGACTACGAGCGTCAGTGGA
>DATFOL010000256.1:0-2075 GCA_035265545.1 Gemmatimonadaceae bacterium
GCGGAACCATGGTGAGCCCCTCCGCCTCCACGAGCTGCACCGCGCGCTCCCACCGGTCCTCGGTCGTGGTCCCGGCGAGCTCGATCCGCGCGCCGAGTCGCTCGGCACCTGCCCGCTTCGCCGGCGTGACCGTCGTCGGCATCACCGCGACGGCCGGCACGCCGAACATCCGCGCCGCCATCGCCACCGCCTGCGCATGGTTCCCCGACGACGGGGCGACGACGCCGCGGCGTCGCTCGTCGTCACCGAGCTGCGCGAGGAAGTTGTACGCGCCCCGGAACTTGAACGCGCCGCTCCGCTGCAGCATCTCGGGCTTGAGCCAGATCTCCGCCCCCAGCAGCTCGGACGCGTGATCGAACGGGAGCAACGGCGTGCGCACCACTACGGGCGCGATGCGCGCGGCCGCGCCCTCGAGGTCGGTGAGCGTGATCAGCGCCGTCGCGCCCGCCGCCACCTCAAGCGAAGACACGGTTGCGCCCCCCGCTCTTGGCCTTGTAGAGCGACTGATCTGCCTCCTGCAGCAGCGTTGCGGCCGAGATCGCGTCGGTACCGCGCGCGAGCGCGACGCCCACCGAGATGGTGATGCGCATCGACGCCCTCGGTGACGAGAACGTCGTCTCGTCGACGCGGCGGCGAATGCGCTCGGCGAAGATGAGGGCTCCCTCCCATCCCGTGTCCGGAAGCACGACGACGAACTCGTCGCCGCCGAGCCGGGCGACGGCGTCCGTGTCGCGCGCCGTTTCCTTCATGATCGCGGCGAGCCCGGTCAGCACGAGGTCGCCGAACGGGTGGCCGTGGGTATCGTTGATCGCCTTGAAGTGGTCGAGGTCGATCGCGAGCACGGAGAGCATGTTGCCGCGACGCTTCGCCTGCCGGATCTCGGTGCGCAGCCGTGTCTCGAGCGCGCGTCGGTTGAGGCAGCCGGTGAGCGGGTCGGTGCCGATCTGCTCGCCGAGCCGCTCCCGCATCGCATCGAAGCTCTGCGCGAGAAGCGTGAGATCGTCGGGTCGCTTGTCCGTCCCGAGGTCGAACACCGGATGCAGGTCGCCGTCTTCGACGAGCTTGCAGAAGAGGCGCAGGCGGTTCATGCGCTCGCGGAAGCTGCCGTACGCCGAGATGAGCACCGCGCTCACCAGCGTGAACAGTCCGACGGTGAAGGCGACGTCGCGCAGCACGGGTACCGGCCCCGGTGCCTGCGCGGGTAATACCAGCGCGATCATGACGTAGGCCACCGCCGAGATCGCCGCCGCGTAGGTGCCGAGGCCCCACCCGAAGTAGAACGCGGCCAGCTGGACCACGAGCAGCGCGCCGAGCAGCAGCCGGGGCGCCACCGCGGGGCTCCCGGTGAGCCAGACGAGCGATGCGAGCGCCAGCACATCGGCCGTGACGAGCAGCGCGGGGAGCCGGCTGGCGTGCACGGTCCTGGCGCGCCGGATTCGCTCGCCGGTGAGTGCCACACACAGAACGTATGCGAGCGCGACCAGCGCGACCGGGATGAGCATGTCGCGGTTGGAGCGCTCGCCGAGCAGGAGCGCCAGGAGGATGAGCGCGAGGAGCCCCGCGTAGCGCACCCACCGCTGCCACAGGAGCGCGTCCCGCACGAGCGACTCGCGGTCGCGATGCAGCGTCTCCTCGAGCTCCGGCGTGGACACCGCCATCTCGACGGTCATCCCCATGGCTGCGCTGGGGACGGCCTGCAAGGGCGTCGGCTCTGTCGGGCGACTCGCGAACGATGACTGCACGGGAGACGGGAGGGAGGGCAGCCAAAGCTACAGTCCGCGCCGGAGGGCGGAAAGTCGATCCCTCGTGCGCGACGGGCCCGGCGCATGCGCCGGGCCCGTCCGCCGTCCCAACTGCTCGAGAGAGCTACTTGCTCGAGAGAGCTACTCGCCGTCGTCGCCGTCCACGCCCACCGGCTCGCCCTCGACGTCGCTGCCCTCGACCTCCTCGTCGTCCTCGGGCACCACGCGAGCCACCGCCATCACGAGATCCTTGTCGTCGAGGTTGACCAGCTTCACCCCCTGGGTGTTCCGGCCCGCCACGCGGATCCCCTTCACCGACATCCGGATCAGGAT
>DATFOL010000257.1:0-21736 GCA_035265545.1 Gemmatimonadaceae bacterium
TCGACGAGCTCGCGGATGAAGTTGTTGCGGGGTGTGGTTTCGCTCGACACAGATTCAGGAGGCTAGGGCTTGCCTGAATATAGCCGGAGCGGCAGTCTGATTGGCGTTGGACGCGCGTCGAGCATCGCGCAGTCTTTCGTCGCGATGCCGTGGCGTGGTGCATCGCTGCGCACGTAGAGCCACTCAGGAGGGAAACTCATGCGAAAGATCGTGGTGGGCGCCATGGTATCCCTTGATGGGGTCATGCAAGCGCCTGGTGGCCCGTGGGAGGACC
This sequence comes from Gemmatimonadaceae bacterium, assembly GCA_035265545.1. Classification (GTDB taxonomy): domain Bacteria; phylum Gemmatimonadota; class Gemmatimonadetes; order Gemmatimonadales; family Gemmatimonadaceae; genus AG11. Next base: position 275 of record DATFOL010000257.1, read on the forward strand.
CTACGAAGGGGTTCAGGTTCGGCGGCTGGGTGACGCCCTATTTCGATGAGGTGTTCGGCGAAGAGGTGGACCGGGTACTCGACGGCAACCGCGATCTCCTGCTCGGACGTAAGACTTATGAGATCTTCGCAGCCTACTGGCCGTACTACGACGAATCCGCACCCGACGGGGGCATCGCCAAGTTGTTCAAGCGGATCAAGAAGTACGTGGTGTCACGCTCGGGTGAGGTCGATACGAGTTGGCAGGGCTCGGTGCTCATGCGTGACATCGCCGAGGTGAGGCGTCTGCAGGAAGGGGACGGCCCGGACCTGGTCACGCAGGGCAGCGCGGAACTGGTGCACGCGTTGTTGGCGAACGATCTCGTGGACGCGATGAGTGTCTTCACCGTCCCGGTCGTGCTCGGTGGCGGCAAGAAGCTGTTCGCGGACGGGTCAGCGCCGCACAGCTATACGCTGACCAGCTCGCGCGTATCGCGCACAGGCCTCGTGATCGCTCACTACGAACGCGCAGGCGGAATCACGATCGGCGATACAGCGCTCGACACACCAAGCGACGCGGAACGAGCCCGCCAGGCGCGCATGAAGCGTGAGGGCTAGGCGCCCTCTGCGAGCGTTTCAGTCGGCGATACTCTTACGTAATGCGACCACTACGGAACCCTTCGCCCGAGCCCCGCCTCAACGCTCTTTGCGATTCGTTCGCAGCCTAGCCCTGGCCTTCGACAGTCATCCTGGTCAGCACCGCGGTAGAGCCGATGCGCGACGACGACGAACTCGAGCCCGGAGTCGACAAGCCTACGCGATGGCAATACGCGATCGGCGCTGTGGTGATCATCGTCGCCTCACTCGCAGGGTACTGGTGGCTTGGCCACCATTGAGAGATCAGCCGCGCTGTCGAACTTCGTGGTTCTCGTTCGTTGTAACCATGCCATCCCCTGAACGAGTCCCAGCCCCCGAAAGGAGCACGCAATGTCCAAGCTCGTCGCAATCATGTCCATGTCACTCGACGGCTACGTCGCCGACCCGAACGATGGCGTGGCCGAAGTATTCGACTGGTACATGAGCTCGGGGAACGTAGAGATCCACACCGGCGGGTCGGACCCGATGACGTTCAAGGTGTCCGAGCCGAGCGCCGAGCACATTCGCGGTCTCTGGTCCGAGCTCGGTGCCGTGCTCACCGGTCGACGCACTTTCGAGGTCGCCCAGGGTTGGGGCGGAAATCACGCGTGGGGACCAGCATTCGTGCTGACCCACCAGATTCCCGCCGGATGGCCGCGACCCGGCTCGACCGTCCACTTCGTGACCGACGGCATCGAGAGCGCCGTGCGCCAGGCCAAGACCGCCGCCGCTGGGAAGTCCGTCGGAGTACACGGCGCCGACACCATCCAGCAGTTGCTGAATGCCAGACTCCTCGACGAGATCCACGTCGACATCGCGGCGGTTCTTCTTGGCTCTGGCGTTCGACTCTTCGACCACCTTGCCGGCGCGCCAACCGTTCTTGGCGACCCGACGGTGATCTCGGGCGTTGGCGTCACACACCTGCGCTACTCAGTTCGCAAGGTGTAGTCCTAGTCGCTGGAGGCCGCGGTGACGCGCTACCTCGTAGCCGAGCCTCGTGTCGCGTCCTGCGGGCCGGGCACCAGAGCACTCGTTCTCATCACCGTCCTCGTTCTCGGCACTGGCTGCGTGCGATGGCAGCCGATTTCCGGTGCTGGCATTTCGGCGCGGCCCCTGCCGCGCTGGGTGCAGCTCACCACGCGCGACTCGGTTCACTACATGCTGGAGGACGCCCGCGTCGTACCGGGAGACACCCTCGTCGGTCGTCCCGAGAATGCAGCGTCACCGGTGCGACTGCCCATCGCCGACATTGCGCATCTGGAGGCGCGAGTGCCGAGCGGTCCGGGCTCGATCGGCGTGGGGATCCTGGTGCTCGTAGGGTTCATGGGCGTCTGGGCCTTGATTGGTCAGTTGGCCGGGGGCTGGGACTAGCCGCGTAACCGCGGCGTGCCGATGAACGGTCGACGCACTTCCCTTGCGAAAGTGGACCAACATCCAGTCGCAACGCCGCTCGCGTGACGCGAACCTGATCAGTCGATGGCATCGAGCGTCTTTTTCACGGACAACAGTGCTCTGTGAACACGGAAGACGCCGCCAGGAGGGTATCGCGATGGCGCACCAGAACGGGAACGGGAACGGGATGCATCCGCAGGCCATGGCCCTGCCTCCGGCGGGGTTCCTGAAGGAAGAGCGCGGCCGCTACGGTCCCATCTTTCCCAAGACGCCCGCCTGCTACGGCTTCACCATCATCGCGAAGATCAAGCCGGGCGCCGAGGCGCAGATCCGCGCGCACGGCAAGACCCTCGAGGATGCCGTGGCCGCGAGCCCGGACGTGCTCGCGCCCCTGCAGCTGCACTATCTCCGCTGGTTGCTGTTCGACATCAAGGGCGACACCTACTTCATGTACCAGGGGATCTTCGACACCGACTTCGACAAGTACACCGAGGACGCGGTCGCGCTGTTCAGCGCCACCGGCATCACGACGATCTTCACGAAGCTCGAGGGATTCCCCGAGGACTGGAAGACGAACGCGCCCGCTTTCGTGAAGTTCGTGCGCGACCATCACCACCCGAGCTTTCTCGAGTACGGCGAATATCCCTTCGTGTCGGCGCAGGAAGTGAAGAAAGCCCTGCGCATGCGCCAGGCATTCTCCGAAATGCTCGACGAGTCGCAGTGACCACCGCATCGGCACCGATCGGAGCCGAGACCGCTGGAAGCGCGACCGGCCAGCTCGACCTCGACGACCTGCAGCATTTCCTGGTGACGCGCACGCCGGCGCTGGCCGCGCGGTACGAATTCCTGTCGTTCGAGAACGCCGACGCCGGCCGGCGGTGGCTGGCCGGCATGATCGACAAGATCGGCACGGTCTCATCGGTCGGTACGGCCTCTCCGGATGCGCGCTGGGTCACCGTCGCCCTCACACACGACGGCCTGCGCGCACTGGGCGTCGACGACGCGGCGCTCGCCACCTTTCCCGAGGAGTTTCGGCAGGGTCTCGCCGCGCGCGCCGAGCTGCTGGGCATCACTGGTCGCAACCATCCGGAGCACTGGGATGCGGCGCTCGCGGCGCCGGCGTTCCACGCGATCGTCATCCTGTTCGCTCGTGATCTGGCCGAGCGACAGCGGTGCGAGCGCACCCACGCCGAGTACCTCGCGCGCATCGGAGGCGTGCGGCTCCTCGGCTCACTCGACCTGCACGCACTGCCTCCGTTCGGGGAACCGCGCGAGCATTTCGGCTACCTGGACCGACTGACGCATCCGTCGATCGAAGGAACGAACGATCCGCCGACGCCAGGGTCGCCACCGGCCGTGAAGCCCGGCGAGTTCTTCCTGGGCTACGCGGACGAGAGTGGCGAGACGCCGGCGTTGCCGCAGCCGGAGGCGTTGACCCGCAACGGCAGCTACCTCGCGTATCTGAGGATGCAGGAGCACGTCGGCGTCTTCCGCGACTTCCTGAGGACCCATGGGGGACCGACGAGCGAGGAGCAGGAGCTTCTCGCCGCGAAGCTGATGGGCCGCTGGCGCAGCGGCGCGCCGCTCGTGCTGCGTCCCGACAAGGATGATCCCGCGCTCGGCAAGGACCTCTCGCGCACGAACGACTTCAACTTCGCGAAGATGGATCCCCACGGGTACGGGTGTCCCGTCGGTGCGCACATCCGGCGGATGAATCCGCGCGACACCGGCGACAACCTCAATCGCCACCAGATCATTCGCCGAGGCGGGACCTATGGCGATCCGCTGCCGCCGGACGCGCCGGATGACGGTATGGATCGCGGCATCGCAGCGTTCATGGGATGCGGCAGCCTGATCCGGCAGTTCGAGTTCGTGATGAGCGTGTGGGCCAACAATACCAGCTTCAAGGGCCAGGAGAACTCACGCGATCCGATCATCGGCACCCAGGACGGCACGCTCGACATGAGCATCCCGAAGCGGCCGATCCGGAAAAGGATTCCAGGCATCCCGTCGTTCACGACCATCCGCGGCGGCGCGTACCTCTTCCTTCCGGGGATCACGGGCCTGCGATTCCTCGCGGGCGCAGCGGCGCCGGAACCTCACTGAACGCAACGAGGACCGCGAAGAATGGACGCGACGAAGGTTCGCCCACGCACGTACAACCAGGTGCTCGTGCCGAGGCCGTACATCGCCGGCAAGCGGCGGTTCAGCATCTACTGGACCTGGAGCTATCCGTGGGAGGCGAATCGCGACGTCACGCAACTCGACAACCGGTTCTCCACGATCACGGAGGTGCGGCGCGTCGCGTGGCCGAAGTACGAGTCGTGCGAGTACTCCGACAGGATGTTTCTCCAGGGCATCGCGGGGACGCTCGAGCTGTTCCATCTCGGCCTCCTTCGATTCCAGGACGCGGTCGGCGAGATCACTGGCCAGCCAGTGGCCGTGTATCAGCGAATCGATCAGGCGGGGCAGAAACAGCAGCTCGACCACGGCGTGCTCGACGACACGGACACGCTCATGGTGTTCGGCCTCGATCACATGATCACCGAGCAGGACGCGGCGCCGGAGGAGATCGAGGCGCTGCGGGAGTTTCTCCAGCGCGAGGGGACGTGCCTGATGCTCGGCCCGCACCACGACGTCGGCTGCTCCGCCGACCTCGAGCAACGCGCGATGGAATACAAGCATCACGGTGACCGCCTCGTGCCGCGACAGCAGCGGTTCGGCCGGTATACGCGATCCCTGATGAAGGGGCTCGGTGTGCCGGTGGAGAACCAGTACGGTCTGCGGCCCGCGGTGGTGCAAGGGACGACGAAGCTGCAGCCGCTCCTCAAGGCGAGCGATCACGACCTGCGCGGCTGGCTCGAGGGAGTCACGACGTTCAACTTCCACCAGCACCTGCCGCACTACGCCGTCACCACCGGGGAGACGGACGCCATCCACGTGCTCGCGCGGCAGCCGATCGACATGTCGCGCCCGCATCCGTTCAGCGCCGCGGGCAACACGGACTTCAACATGTTCCTGTGGATGCCTCCGCGCGGCGACCGCGCCGGCGACATCCTTCTCGCGGACTCGACGATCTTCACGACGCTGTTCGGCGGCGACGACAGCCTCGACCGCTTCTGGAAGAACCTCGCCACGAAGTAGCGGTCGTCAGAGAATGCGACCGCGACGTACGGGGCTGGTTTTCGCGCTGGCTGTGTCCGTCGCGCTGGCCGGCGGCACGGCGGTGGCGCAGGCGCCGGTGACCGGCCACTACCCGCCCGGCCAGTCGGGCATCCGCGGCGCCGCCACACCAGAACCCGGGTCGTCGTCCCTCACCAACTTCAGTCGCTTCTTCACGAACCTCGAGGGGGTCGGGGGTGCAGCGACGGGCGCCATTCACGAGCTGCGCTACGCGAACATCAGCATGATCACGTGGACGTCGAGCTGGACGCTGCTGGGGATGAGCTACGGCGCGCTCGCCGGCATCCCGGTGGCGACGGGCGACATCTCATCGGCGCAAAGCCCGGAGTTCGGCCTGGGAGACATCCTCCTGACGCCGATCTCGCTCTACGGGAAGAGCGCGGCATTCGATCACCAGTTCCAGTTCACGGTGTGGACGCCGTCGGGACACTTCTCGCCGGGATCCGCCCGCAACCGGGGCACGGGATTCTGGGCGCTCGTCTACTCGGTGGGTGGGGTCTATTATCCCGGCGGAGACCGGAAGGCCTGGAGCATCTCGGCGGTCGCGCGTGCCGAGCAGAACTTCGAGCAGCGGGGCTCCGGCATCAGCCCGGGCAACGACGTCGTCGTGGACTGGGGCATCGGGCGGATGTTTCGCCCCGCCGACCGCCGCCTGGACGTCGGCGTGTCGGGGTTCGGTGCCTGGCAGCTCTCGGCGCAGGATGGGGGAGACGCCGGAGTCGAGCAGCAGCGCTACCGACTGCTGGGCGCCGGCCCCGAGGCGAGCATGGCGGTCGCCGATCCGCTCACGGTCCGGCTTCGCGCCCACTGGGAGTTCGCGGCGCGACACATCGTACGCGGCAACAATCTCTGGGCCATCGTCAACTACCAGTTCTAGCCCGGTAGCGAAGGGCACGGCGAGCGCTCCTGGTTCGGGGAATCCGGCGGAAGAGTGGCATTCCACCGTGCGCGCGAGTTTCCCCGCACATGGGCCGCGCCTGCATCTTACTTTTCACGCCCAACGCCGACTTCAACGGAGGGGGCAGTGACCCCAAAGCGGATAGCAGTCCTTCGCATTGTCCTGGTGCTCGTCGGTGCTACCTGTCTCGCTCTCGGACCGCTCATGCTCGTGTGGCCCACGGGCTGGCGCTGGGTCCCCTACCACGCCCACTACGAGCAGATGATGGTCGGCATCTACCTCACGCTGGGCGTATTCCTGATTCGCGCTTCGAAGGATCCCTTGCAGCACCTGAGCCTCATCTGGTTCGCGGTGTGGATGAGCATCGCGCATGCCGGCATCATGGCAGTCCAGGCGTTCAGTGCTCCGGAGCATCAAGGGCACCTGATCGCAGATGTTCCAGCACTCTTGATCACTGCGGCCGTCCTCAGCGTCCTGACGCCCCGGCGCCAGCAGCCTCTCTCATCGATCCCCGTTCAAAGCACCTGAGAAGGAGAGTCGAGAATGGCGAGAGTCACCGGCATCGGCGGAATCTTCTTCAGCGCGAACGACCCCGTCGCATTGGGAGCCTGGTACAAGCAGCACCTCGGCATCGACGTGCAGCCATGGGGAGGCGCTGCGTTCGACTGGACCGACGCAGCGGGAAATCCGATGAAGGGAACGACCGCGTGGTCGATCGGTCCCGCCGATGGCAAGCAGTTCGCGCCAAGCAAGTCGACCTTCATGGTCAACTATCGCGTCGACGACCTGGCCGCTCTGCTGCAGTCGCTTCGGGACGAAGGATGCAACGTCCTGGACAAGACGGACGACTCCGAGTACGGAAAGTTCGGTTGGGTAATGGATCCCGAGGGCAACAAGGTCGAGCTGTGGCAGCCACCGCCGGGGCAGTGAGCCACTCGGCGACGAAGCGCTGCTTTCTCGCTCTCGTCGTCGGCGTTGCGCTGGCGCTTCGGCCTCACGCGAGCCCCGCGCAGGGGACATTTCGCAGCGCCAACGTCGATGCGGCAGGGCAGCTGCGCATCGTGCGCTCGAACGCCGAGGTCGTCCGGCCGGCGGCGGACTCGGGGCAGGTCGGCTTCGAGCAAGTCGCCCTGTCGACCGATCACCGAATCGTCGGCTGGGTCGCGCTCTACCCGAACTGCTGCACGTCATACCCGATTCCGCTCACGCTCGTGCTGCTCCATTCGGACGGCCGTCGCACGGTCATCAGCAACGAGTTGCCAGTCTGGCAATGGGCGTTTGCCGCCGACGGGCGGAGCGTCGTCATCCGGCAAGCTCCAGTTCATGGTGCGGCGCCGACGTTCTACGAGCGGCGCGACGTGCGGACCGGGCGCGTGCTTGCCACCGCCCAGGCGGACAGTTCGACGCGCGAACCGTTGCCTGAATGGGTTCGCGGCGCGATGCGGAAGCGGGCGCCCATGGCGCCGCCGTCCAACAAACCGATGGAGAAATGAAATGGAGAAGCCGGCAAAGAACACGATTTGCCTCTGGTACGATCGCGACGCCGAAGACGCGGCGCGGTTCTACGCCCGGACCTTTCCCGATTCGTCCGTCGACGCGGTGCACCTCGCACCGGGAGACTTTCCGTCCGGGAAGCAGGGCGACGTGTTGACCGTCGAGTTCACCGTGATGGGCATTCCGTGCCTCGGCCTCAATGGGGGACCCACGTTCAAGCACAACGAGGCATTCTCGTTTCAGGTCGCGACTGCCGACCAGGCCGAGACGGATCGCTACTGGAACGCGATCGTCGGCAACGGCGGCCAGGAGAGCGCGTGCGGCTGGTGCAAGGACAAATGGGGCGTGTCCTGGCAGATCACCCCGATCGCCCTGACGAAAGCGATCATCGATCCTGATCCCGTTGCCGCCAAGCGCGCGTTCGATGCGATGATGGAGATGACGAAGATCGACATCGCCGCGATCGAGGCGGCGCGCCGCGGTTGAATAGCTGATGCCGCATCGATGAGACAGGTTCTGTTCGTTCAGGGCGGGGGCGAGGGTGTCCACGATCAGTGGGACAACCAGCTCGTGGACAACCTGAGAAGCGAGTTGGGGCCGACGTACGAGATTCGCTACCCGGTGATGCCCAACGAAGCCGATCCCAAGTACGGCATCTGGAAACCCGCGCTCCAGCGGGAGCTCGCCGCGCTGGACCCCGGGGCGATCGTCATCGGCCATTCAATTGGTGGAACGATCCTCATCCACGTGCTCGCCGAGCGGACACTGCACTCCGACCTCGGGGCGATCTGTCTGATCTCCGCGCCGTTCATCGGCCCGGGCGGATGGGAGAGCGACGAGATCGAGGCGCGACCGGACCTTGGAGAGTGGCTGCCAAGCGACGTTCCCATCTATTTCTATCACGGCCGCGACGACGACAGCGTACCGATCGCGCACGTCGAGCTGTACGCGAACGCCGTTCCCCGCGCACAGGTGCGACGCCTGGCGGGCCGCGACCATCAGCTCGACAACCGGATCACGGAAGTCGCGACCGACATTCAGCGGCTGGACGAGATCCAACGTCGATCACCTGGAATGGACACATGAAGACCGCGAATGCGCAGTTCGCCATCAAGAGCTGGGACGAGAAGCCCTACAGTGAGGGCGAGGACCAACCGAAACTCACTCGAGCCAGCGTCGCCAAGACGTACACTGGCGACATCGAGGGGGAGGGTCACGTCGAGTACCTGATGATGTACCGCAGCGATGGCTCGGCGACGTTCGTCGGCCTCGAGCGGGTGGTCGGCCGAGTCGCCGACAAGACCGGCGCCTTCGTGCTCCAACGCATGGGCACATTCGAAAACGGGCAGGCGAAGGAGACTTACTCCGTCATCCCGGGCTCCGCATCCGGTGAGCTGCAGGGCCTTCGCGGGGACGGCAGCTCCTCCGTCGGGCATGGCGCGGAGCATCCGTTCACGTTGCGCTATGATTTGAACTAGCGCCGGTTCACGATTACTAACGAAACCATGAAAAAAGCAGCGGATCGCGATGATCTGATCGAAACGCTGAGGGCGCGCTTCGAGAAGCACCTGCATCGCCACGAAGGGATCGCATGGGCCGCGGTACAGGCCAGGCTGGAACGCAACCCCGATGCGTTGAAGTCACTCCGTGTAATGGAGGCGAGCGGCGGCGAACCCGACGTGATCGGTAGCGACACATCGGGGCGCATCACGTTCTGCGATTGCTCGGCCGAGAGCCCGTCCGGACGGAGAAGCCTGTGCTACGACAGGGAAGCGCTGGATGCCCGGAAGGAGAACAAGCCCCAGGGCAGCGCCGTGGAGATGGCTACCGAGATGGGCATCGAGCTGTTGACGGAGCAGCAGTACCGGGAGCTGCAGAAGCTCGGCGAGTTCGATGCGAAGACGTCCAGCTGGATCCAGACTCCGCTCGACGTGCGATCACTGGGTGGGGCTCTGTACTGCGACCGTCGCTACGGCAAGGTATTCGTGTATCACAACGGCGCGCAGTCGTACTACGCCGCGAGAGGATTCCGCGCCCAGCTTCGAGTCTGAGCTCTGCCACCCATCGCAAAGCTCCTCAGACTGGGTGGCCGGGCCTCGATAGCCGAGCCAGCCACGCAGCGCTGGCGCCTCCAATCTCATCCATCACGGCCGCGTCGTTCGTGCCCGACGCCTTGAGAACGTGAAAGCTGTGATCGGCCCCTTCGATCCACCGCATGTCCCACGGTGCCGTCACCGTCTGTAACGCGCGCTCCATCAGGTCACGCGTGCACAGCGCGTCGCGCGTTCCACTGAAGGCGAGCACCGGCATCCGGATCTTCGGCAGATGGGCGTCGCGCAGCTTCCCGGGCTGACCCGCCGGGTGCAGCGGGTAGGCGAGCAGCAGCAGCCCATCCGCGGCGTAGCCATCGGCGGCCAACGTGGAAGCGGCGCGTCCACCCATCGATCGCCCGCCGATCACGAGCCGCTCCGGCGAAAGCTCGTCGCGCACCCGTGCGACGACGGCCTTCGTGGTCTCCATGAGGAGCGGCATCGGGTCCGGGCGCCCCGAACCCCTTTCCTTATAGAGGAAGTTGAACCGCACCATGCCGATCCCGTGATCGCGAAAGGCGTTCGCCGTCGCGAGCATTCCGCGATCCGACATGCTGCCGCCCGCGCCATGCGCGCAGACGAACAACGGAAGCTCCGCGCCGTTCCCAGCTCCCGGTTCGTACACCACGGTCGTCTCCTCCGCGCCGACCGCCACCTTCCACTCGACCGCGCTCATGTGTCGGAGTCCTCCATACGGTAGCCTGCGGTTGCGGCGGAAGGATGAATGCCGTATGTGCTATGCGCAATCCACGCACGACGCCGCTGGACACTCGATACGCGCTCCCGTCACATCCGTCGACATGGCTCACCCACGACGCGCCCTGCTCGGCCTGATCGTCGCGCTGCTGGCCGCGCTCCCGCCCGCGCGCGCGCAGAGCACCAACGCGCTCGAACGCACCTTCCGAACGCCGCCCGACGCCGCCAAGCCGCGCGTCTGGTGGCACTGGATGAACGGCAACGTTACGCGCGAAGGGATCACGGCCGACCTCGAGTGGATGAAGCGCGTCGGGATCGGTGGGATGCAGATGTTCGATGGCTCGCTCGGCACGCCGCAGTTCGTCGAGAACCGACTGGTGTGGATGACGCCGCCGTGGAAGGCGGCGTTCCGTCATGCCGCGGCGGAGGCCGATCGACTCGGCCTCGAGATGACGATGGCGGCGAGTGGTGGCTGGAGCGAGACGGGTGGGCCGTGGGTGAAGCCCAACCAGGCGATGAAGAAGGTGGTATGGAGCGAGACGACCCTCGAGGGTCCACGCCGGTTCACTGGCGCGCTTCCCAAGCCGCCGTCGAACAACGGGCCGTTTCAGGGCATGTCCAACGCGCCGTCGCTCGGCTTCCCGCCGGAGCAGGGGCTGCCGGGCGCGAAGCCGATGGCCGCGGAGAAGCCGGCCGCGCCCGATCCGACGTTCTACGCCGACACGCGCGTCATCGCGGTCCGCGCGTCCGACGCCGATCAGCGCATGGCCGACGCCCGGCCGCGGGTGACGACCGCCGTCGGCGACGTCGACGCCGCGTCGCTGATGGACGACGACTACGGCAAGACGCTCACGCTCGGCATCCCGGACGGCGCGCAGGAGACGTGGGTGCAGCTCGAGTTCGCGCAGCCGTATCGCGCACGCGCGTTCACCTTCGCCGGCGCGCCGGCGATGCAGTTCGTCGGCACGCCGCCGATCCCCGAAGGCCGACTGGAGTCGAGCGACGACGGCCGCAACTGGAACGCCCTGGTGCAGCTTCCGGGGCCCGGGCATCCGGTGCACCACTTCGCGGCGCGCACCTACACCGTCGAGCCGACGACTGCTCGCTTCTATCGCGTCGTGCTGAAGCGTCCCGCACCCAGCCGGTTCGGCGCGGCGCTCGGCATCCCTCCGTCGAAGGGGATCGCGATCTCCGAGCTCACGCTGAGCGCGACGCCGCGCGTCAACCGCTGGGAGGAGAAGGCACAGTACGGACTGATCGCCGACTACGGGGCCGAGATCGCCACGCCCGACGCGGACGAGGCCATCGCGACGAGCGACGTCGTGGACATCACGTCGCGGCTGCGGAAGGACGGCACGCTCGACTGGCAGGTGCCCGCCGGCAAGTGGACCGTGTTGCGGATGGGCTACTCCCTGGCCGGCACGAAGAACCATCCGGCGTCGCCCGAGGCGACGGGCTACGAGGTGGACAAGCTCAATCGCGCCCACGTGGCGTCGTACTTCCAGCACTACACCGGACAGATTCGTGGCGCGCTGGGTGCGCTGTACGGCAAGAGCTTCCGGTATCTCCTGCTCGACAGCTACGAAGCGGGGATGGAGAACTGGACCGACGACATGATCGCGCAGTTCCGCGCGCGGCGCGGCTACGACCCGACGAAGTATCTGCCGGTGCTCACCGGGCGCGTCATCGAGAGCGCCGCGGCGAGCGACAAGTTTCTCTGGGACTTCCGGCGCACGATCGCCGACCTGTTCTCCGACAACCACTACGGCGTCGCGGCCGATGCACTGAAGGCGCAGGGCCTCGGCCTGTATGCCGAGGCGATGGGGGCCGAGTTCCCGACGAGCGGCGACGCACTCCAGGCGAAGGGACGCGTCACGATCCCGATGGCCGAGTTCTGGACGCCGGGTCCGAACGCCGACGATACTCCGGCGCACTTCACCGACATGAAGGAGGCGGCGTCGGCGGCGCACATCTACGGGAAGCCGATCGTCGCGGCGGAGTCGTTCACGACGATGCCGCCGCCGATCGTGCCCGCGTTCGCGCAGTCGCCGTACTACCTCAAGCGGCTCGCCGACCGCGCGATGGCGCACGGCATCAACCGGTTCGTCATCCACACCTCGGTGCACCAGCCGTTCGTGGACGAGGAGCACAAGCCCGGCATGACGCTCGGATTCTTCGGCCAGCACTTCTCGCGCAACACGACGTGGGCCGAGCAGTCGGTGGCGTGGACGACGTATCTCGCGCGCGCCTCGCACCTGCTGCAGCAGGGCCGCTTCGTCGCCGACGTCGTCTACTTCAATGGCGAGGGCGCACCGAACACGGTGCCGTACTGGAAGCCGATCGATCCAGCGCCCCCGACCGGCTACGACTACGACTGGGTCAGCGCCGAGCTGCTGCTCGGCCGGATGAAGTACGAGGGCGGTCAGCTGGCTCTACCGAGCGGGATGCGGTACCGCGCGCTCGTGCTGCCGGCGGACGTCACCCAGCTCACCCTGCCGATGGCGCGCAAGCTCCGCGATCTCGTGAAAGCGGGCGGGATCCTGATCGCGCCGCGGCCCGTCGGGAGCCCGACGCTCACCGACGGCGCCGCGGCCGACGACAGCGTGCGGGCCATCGCGAGCCTCGTCTGGGGCGACATCGACGGGACGTCGGTCACCTCGCACGCGTACGGGAGCGGCAAGGTATACTGGGGCCGCCCCGTGGCCGACGTGCTCGCCGCGGAAAGAGCCACGCCCGACGTGACGTTCCGCGGCGCGAACGACGCGAAGCTTCAGTGGATCCACCGGCGCACGCCCGATGCCGACATCTGGTTCGTCGCCAATCAGCAGGAGCGACCGGAGCGGGTGACGGCGAGCTTCCGCGTCACCGGCAAGGCCGCCGACCTGTGGGACGCGGCGACGGGAGAGATCACGCCGGCGAGCTACACCACGTCGAACGGCCGCACCGACGTTCCGTTCGATCTCGATCCGTACGGATCGACGTTCGTCGTCTTCCGTCGCGCGACCACCGCCGCGCAGCGTACCATCGCAACGGGCGCGCGGTCGACGATCGCCACGATATCCGGACCGTGGACGGTGGCGTTCCAGCCGGGTCGCGGCGCGCCCACGGATTCGGTACGCTTCGACGCGCTCACGTCGTGGACCAAATCTTCCGACGCCGGCGTGCGCTATTTCTCCGGCACCGCGACCTACGCGACGGAGCTCGAGCTACCCGCGACCGCGTTTCGTCCCGGCAATCGCGTCCAGCTCGACCTCGGCGCGGTGAACGAGATCGCCGAGGTGCTGGTGAACGGAAAGCCGGTAGGGGGCGTGCAGTGGAAGCCGCCGTACCGCGCCGACATCACGTCGGCGATCACGCGCGGCGTGAACCGGGTGGAGGTACGCGTCACCAACCTCTGGCCCAATCGCATGATCGGCGATCTCCAGCCGGGCGTGACGCAGACGTACACCTTCACCGACTTCCGTCCGTTCACCAAGGACTCGCCGCTGCTCGAGTCGGGACTGCTCGGACCGGTGCGGGTGGACGTGGTGCGGCGCGCCGAGCGCGAGTAGTAGAGCGAAGCCGATCGATGACGGCGCGACCGCTGCCGGAAAACTCGACCGACACGACCGCCGATGTCCGGGCGCTCGAGCGCGCGGTCACCGGCCGCTACGCGATCGAGCGCGAGCTGGGCCGCGGAGGGATGGGCGTCGTGCTGCTCGCGCGCGATCTCTCGCTCGATCGTCTGGTCGCGCTCAAGCTCCTGCCGGCCATGCTCGCGGCGCAGCCGCTGCTGCGCGAGCGGTTCCTGCGCGAGGCGCGCACTGCGGCGGGTCTGTCGCATCCGCACATCGTGCCGATCCATGCGGTGGAGGAGCACGGAGACATCGCGTTCATCGCGATGGGGTTCATCGATGGAGAGTCGCTCGCCGAGCGTGTGCGGCGCACCGGGCCGCTGCCTCCGCGCGAGGTGGCGCGCATCCTCCGCGAGGTGGCGTGGGCGCTCGCCTACTCGCACGGTCGCGGCATCGTGCATCGCGACATCAAGCCCGACAACATCCTCATCGAGCGGGGAAGCGGCCGCGCGCTGGTCACGGACTTCGGCATCGCCCAGGCCCGGAGCGTTCCGGGCGCGACCGACCGGCTGACGCTCGAGGGACAGCTCATCGGGACCGCCGCGTTCATGAGCCCCGAGCAGGGAGCGGGAGAGCCCGTGGACGGACGCAGCGATCTGTACGCGCTCGGCGGTGTCGGCTTCTATGCGATCGCCGGACGCGCACCGTTCGAAGCGACGACGCTCGAGGCGCTGCTCGTCGCGCGGTTCACGCGTGCGGCGCCGGCCGTCGCCTCCGTACGTCCGGGCATCCCGGCGGCACTTGCCGCGACGATCGACCGATGTCTCGCGCGCGAGCCGCACGATCGGTTCGCCTCGGGGGAGGCAGTAGCCGAAGCGCTGTCAGAGGGCAGCGGCGGCGCAGCGACACCGTCCGTCGCACCACCGGTTCGCAGCTTCCTCCGCGCCGCGGAGCAGACGGTGTGGCTCTCGGCGATGATCGTCGTGTTTACGCTCGTGTTCGGAATCCCCACTACGCGGCGGGTGATCCCGCTGCTCATCGGCGTCACGTTCGGAACGGCGATCGTCTCGATCGATCTCTTCCGGCGGGCTCGGGAGCTGCTCGGCGACGGGTTCGACGCGAGCGACGTGCGCCGCGGCTTCCGGATCGAGCGCGAGGCGCACGCGGAAGAGATGCGCCAGCTGTTCGACGCCCGCCGCACCGCCGCACGACGGCGCAGGCGCCGTCGTGCATGGATCGTCTTCGCGGTCGGTGTAGTCGTGCGTGTAGCCGTGCAGATCGCCTTCAACCGCCGCACGTCAGGCGAACTATCCTGGCACGTCGCGGTGATGGTCGTCACCGACCTCGCCAACACGGCGAGCCTGGTGATCGCGCTCAACTCGTCCCCGAGGGCAGAGCGTCGCGGGTTCCGTCTCGCCGCCCGGCTCTGGGAGAGTCGCTTCGCCGGCTGGTTCTTCAAGGTGGCGGGGTTCGGCCAGGCGCGCTCCGACGCGCGTGGACGCACCGCTCACGCCGACGCACCGTCGTACCGGCTCGTCGATCTGGCGCCGGCGACGGTGAAGGTCCGCTTCCCCGAGCTGCCCGATCTGCTGCGCCGGCTCGAGAAGGTGCAGGCGGCGATGCGGCTGAAGGAGGCAGAGGTCGCACGCGCGCTCGCCGAGTCGGGCGGCGAGCGTGTCGCGGCGCGACGGCCGGACGAGGTGCGGCCGCGCGGCGCGGTCTCGAGCCCCGACAGCGCGCTGAGCGAGCACACGCTGCACGACCGGCGGGTGACGCTGGTCGCCGAGATGCGCGACGCGCTCGAGACGACGCAGAGCCGTCGCGCGACGATCGCCGCGGCGCTCGAGAACGTGCGCGTCCAGCTCCTGCGGATCGGTGCCGGAGTCGGCACGCCGGACGACATGCGCGAGGAGGTCGCCGCGCTGCGCACTCTGGCCGCGATCGACACGGAGAGAAGAGCATGACCGCACATCGCGCTTGGCTCACCATCGTCGCGACGACCGCTCTCCTGGCGATCTCGAACGTCGCTGCCGCGCAGCAGCGCGTCGCGGACGAGCGCTGGGTGGCGACGTGGGGCACCGCGCTCACGCTCTTCCAGGCGGCACCGGCGATACCGCGCGCTGCCCAGGGGCAGCCGGCGCCCACGCCACCGCAGCAGAGTGCACCCGCGCCCGTCTCAACCTCGCCCGCTGCAACCTCACCCGCTGCAGCTGCGCCGTCGAACGGCCCCGCGCGCCGCTTCGGGATCCCGACGCCGCTCGACAGTCTGCGCGACCAGACGCTCCGGATGGTCGTGCGAACGAGCCTCGGCGGGCGACGCGTTCGCGTCCGACTCTACAACGCGATCGGCGGGCGAGCGGTGTGGGTAGGAGCGGCGCATGTCGCCGTGAGCGCGGGTGGATCTGGCATCGTACCGGCGAGCGGCCGTGCGCTCAGCTTCGGTGGCCGGCCAGCCGTGACGCTCTATGCCGGGCAGACCGTCGTGAGCGATCCCGTCTCGCTCGAGGTGCAGCCGCTCACCGATCTCGCCGTGAGTCTGTACTTCCCGGAAGAGACGGGCCCGCCGACGAGCCATCGGTTCGCGCTGCGGCACGGGTACGTCTCGACGTCGGGCGACGTCACCGCGGCTCGCGAGATCGCCGACACGGTACGCACCACCGAGTCCTATCACTGGCTCGCCGGCATCGACGTCCTCGCTCCCGCGAGCGCCGGGGTCGTCGTGAACTTCGGCGACTCGATCACCGACGGCGACCAGTCCACTCCGGACTCGAGCCGGGCGTGGCCCACACTTCTCGCGCGGCGGCTGCAGCAGAACCGCGCGACGCGCCACATAGGCGTCGTCAATGCAGGCGTCTCGGGGAACCGGCTGCTCGGCGACAACGGCAGCGGGCTCGTTCGCTTCGTCAAGGACGCACTGTCGGTGCCCGGCGTCCGGTGGGTCACGGTGCTCGAAGGCATCAATGACATCACCGGCGGGACGCGAGATCCGTCCGCGCCGACGCTCACGGCAGACGACCTGATCGCCGCCTACCGGCAGGTCATCGAGCTCGCGCACGTGCAGGGCGTGCGGGTGATCGGGTGCACGATCACCCCGTACGGCGGCTCGCGCGTCCACAACGCAGTGGGCGAGGCGATCCGACAGCGGGTGAACCAGTGGATCCGCACCAGCGGCGCGTTCGACGCTGTCGTCGACTTCGACGCGGCCACCCGCGATCCGGCGAACCCGACGCGGTTTCGCGCCGAAGCGGATTCACCCGACCTGCTGCATCCGGGCGACGCCGGTTATCGGCTGATGGCCGAGGCGATCGACCTGGCCTTGTTCACTCGCGCTCAGGTAGTGCGGTGATTGGTCGCACTGTCGGTGCTCTCGACTTGTACGCAACCACCAGGACTAGATGACCCCTCTTCGTCTCACGCTCGCGTCCCTCGCTCCGGCCGCGCTCTTCGTCATTGCGAGCATCGCCCGCGCGCAGGCGCCCGCACGTTCCGCGGCGATTCCGTACCGGGATCGCCAACTTCCCGTCGAGCGCCGCGTCGACGATCTGCTCGGGCGCATGACGCTCGAGGAGAAGGTCGCCCAGATGCTCAGCCTCTGGCAGGGAAAGGCGCAGATCACCGACCGCGCATCCGGCCGCTTCGACCCCACGCGTGCCCCACGATGGTTCCGGGTCGGCATCGGCCGCATCGAGCGGCCGAGCGACGGTCACGGCGCGCGTGCACAGGCGGAGTTCACCAACGCGATCCAGCGCTGGATGCGCGACAGCACCCGGCTCGGCATCCCCGTGCTCTTCCACGAGGAGGCGCTGCATGGCTTGCAGGGTCCCGAGGCCACGAGCTTCCCGCAGGCGATCGCGCTCGCGAGCGCATGGAATCCCGAGCTCACTGAGCGCGTGTTCGCCACGGTTGCCGCCGAGGTGCGCGCGCGCGGCGCGCATCAGGTGCTCGCGCCGGTGGTGGACGTCGCGCGCGAGCCGCGCTGGGGGCGCATCGAGGAGACGTATGGTGAGGATCCGTACCTCACGTCGCGCCTCGGCGTTGCCGCGGTGCGCGGCTTCCAGGGCACGGCGCGGCTGACCGGCGCGACGCCGGCCGTGCCGGCGGACCGCGTGATCGCCACGCTCAAACACATGACCGGACACGGCCAGCCCGAGTCGGGCACCAACACCGGCCCCACGACGCTCGGCGAGAACACTCTGCGCAACTACTTCTTCCCGCCATTCGAGGCCGGGGTGAAGGAGGCGCACGCGGGGAGCCTGATGCCGTCGTACAATGAAGTGGACGGTGTCCCCTCCCATGCCAATGCGTGGATGCTGCGCGACGTGCTCCGCGGCGAGTGGGGATTCGACGGCACGATCGTCTCCGATTGGGGTGCCATAGTCGAGCTGGCTCGCCGCCATCACGTGGCCGCCGACAGTACCGACGCGGCGCGGTTGGCGCTCACCGCCACGGTGGACGTGGACCTCCCCGATCTCGCGACCTATCAGTCGCTCGTCGGAGAGGTGCGTGCCGGCCGCGTGTCACAGCGCGCGATCGACACGTCGGTGCGACGGCTGCTGCGCGCCAAGTTCGCGCTCGGGCTGTTCGAGGATCCGTTCGTCGACGCCGCACGTGCCGACAGCATCTCCGGCGCTGCGGCGCACCGCGCACTGGCGCTCGACGCGGCGCGGCAGTCGATCGTGCTGCTGCGCAACGAGGGGGGCGCGCTCCCGCTGCGCGCCGAGGGTGCCAGGCGCATCGCCGTCATCGGACCGCACGCGGCCGAAGTGCTAGTGGGCGGCTACGCGGGCACGCCACGGTTCTCGGTGAGCATCGTGGACGGCATCCGCACGCGTGCCTCGGCCGCCACGGTGACCTACGCCGAGGGCGTGCGCATCGCCGAGGACTCGACGTTCACGAAGGAGCCGCAGCCGCACGCGGGCGGAGTGCGCTCCATCGGGCGTTGGCAGGCGGACCGTGTGGTGCTCGCCGACTCGGCGACGAACGCGCGGCGCATCCAGGAGGCCGTGGCGCTGGCACGCAACAGCGACGTCGCCATCGTGGTGGTCGGCGACAACGAGATGACCTCGCGCGAGGCATGGGCGGAGACCCACCTCGGCGACCGCACCAGTCTGGGGCTCGTCGGCCAGCAGGAGGAGCTCGTGCGGGCCGTGCAGTCGACGGGCAAGCCGGTGGTGCTGATTCTGATCAACGGTCGCCCGCTCTCCATCCCGGCGCTCGCGTCGACGGTGCCGGCGATCGTCGAGGGGTGGTACCTCGGCCAGGAAACGGGAACGGCGATCGCCGAGGTGCTGTTCGGCGACGTGAATCCGAGCGGCAAGCTGCCCGTGTCCGTGGCGCGCGACGTCGGACAGCTGCCGATGTTCTACAATCGCAAGCCGACCGCGCGGCGCGGGTATCTGTTCGATGATACGAAGCCCCTCTGGCCGTTCGGGCACGGGCTCTCGTACACGACGTTCCGATACGCCGCGCCGCGCATTGCCGCGGCGCGCATCGCGTCGGGCGGCACCACCACTCTGACGGTGGACGTGACCAACGCCGGCTCGCGCGAGGGCGACGAAGTCGTGCAGCTCTACGTGCGCGATCGCGTCAGTCGGGTGACGCGGCCGGTGCAGGAGCTGCGCGGCTTCCAACGGGTGTCGCTCAAGCCGGGCGAGACTCGCACGGTGACCTTCGCGATCGACTCGAGGGTGCTCGGCTACTACGGGTCGGCAAACAAGTGGGTGGTCGAGCCGGGCGCGTTCGATCTGTTGGTCGGCGGCAGCTCGGCACAGGTGCAGGCGGCAACGCTCGAGGCCGGCCAGTAAGACCGCACCTCCATCGCGATATTCTCTACAGCCGCGGATGCGGCGGTCACTTCCGAACGAACCTCACCGATAGGACCATGAATCTCTACCGTCTCGCCCTGTTCATTCACCTGCTCGCCGTCATCGTCGCCGCCGGAGTGACGGCGGTGACGAAGCTCGCCACCGGTCGACGAATCCGCGCACGGACCGTTGCCGACGCGCTCGACTGGCACAACGTGCTGACCTCGGCGGCCAGGCTGTTTCCCATCTGCCTCGTCGTCTTCGTCGTCACCGGCGGGTACATGATGAGCGTCACTCGCGTGAGCGCGTTGGCGACCGGATTCATCCTCGCCGGCCTCGTCGGTGTCGTGCTGCTGCTCGCCAGCGGCACGTACCTCGGCATCAAGGGGAACGCGTTCAAGCTCGTGCTCGAGGAGATGGTGGCGAGGGGAGCGGACCAGCCCGCACCAAAGCTCGCACCGCCGCCGCTCGTGGCGGTGCTGCCGACGGTCAACACCGGCATCGCGCTCGCGGTCGCGTTCGACATGGTGATGAAACCGACCAGCGTGCCGATCGCACTGGGCGTGGTCGCGGTGGGCATCGTGCTCGGTGTGCTGGCCGCTCCGAAGCGTCCGGCGGCCGCGTACGCTCAGCCGATCGCTGCTCGGGATAGTTGAGCCGAACGCTCGATCCCCAGCTTCAGCGCTTCTGGCTGGCGAACGCCGCGACGTCCCTCGCCGCCTTCGTCTCGACGCCGGGCTTCTCCAGGAAGCCGAGATCGCGGAACCAGTCGATGAAGCGGTATTGCCAGGTGCCCATCGGCATGGTGCTCCGCACGGCGAGCCCGCCCGTCATGCGACCACCGTCGGGCAGCGAGTCTCCAGGGTGCCGGCCGTTGCCATAGACGTGGATCTCGACGTTGGGCACTCCCGCGTTTAGCATCGCGTAGGCGTAGTCCATTGCCCACAGGGCGTGGATGCGGTCGCCCGAGCCGGCGGTGGCGACGAACGCCGGCGGCGCGTTGCGCGGGATCGGCGGCGGCGTCGGGTTGCGCGCGGCGCTGGTGGAGGGACCGTTCGGATTGCGCACCGAGAACGGCGTCGGACCCGGATAGATGATCCCGACGAAGTCCGGACGAGCGCTGACGCCGGCGAGCGGATCGGTCGGGGCGGCGTTCCTCCCATCGAACTCGTCGAACGAGAGCGCGGACGGCGCCGAGAGCTCCGCGCCCGCCGAGAATCCCATGATGCCGATCCGGTTCGGGTCGATGTTCCACTGCTTCGCGTACGCGCGCACGAGGCGGATCGCCTGCTGCGCGTCGTACACCGCGTCGGTCTCGGCGTTGTATCCGTCGCGGCGCAGGCGATTGCGCAGGATGACGGTGTTCACGCCGTAGTTGTAGAAGAAAGGGACGAAATCCGCGCCCTCGCCGCCGACGTTGAGGGTGTTGTGGCCACCGCCTGCGACGAGGATGACCGCTGCTCCTGTGTTCCGTCCACCATCGACCGGATGGAACTCGATCGACGGATTGTGGATGTTGACGATGCTGTTGATCCGCCCGGGGACCGTCTGGCTCAGGTTGTAGACCTCGGCTTCACGCACCCGCGCGGCCTTGAGAAACGGCGAGCCTGGTGGGTAGAGGGGCACGACGATGCCGCCCTGGAGGATCGGCTGCGGCGCGTAGGGTGCGTCGGTCACTGGGCCCGGCTTCGGCATGCCGAGCGGAGGCGGGGCGGGTGCAAGCGACGCCGTCTGCGC
>DATFOL010000258.1:0-2667 GCA_035265545.1 Gemmatimonadaceae bacterium
CGTGATGACGATGGCGCCCTTCGAGGCCGACGAGGCCACGCTCCGGTCGGTGTTCGCGAGTGCTCGCCGGTGCGCCGAGGTGCTGCGCGCGGCCGGGCATCCGGCAAGCGAACTATCGATGGGGATGTCAGGCGACTACGAAGTCGCCGTCGAGGAAGGCGCCACCCTGGTGCGCCTCGGAACCGTGCTGTTCGGAGCGAGAGCCGTTTAATGGACGAGACCTTTCATCTCACAGCGCTCGACGTGCGGCGCTACGACTTCGGTCGGACGCTGCGTGGGTACGACCCGGAGCGCGTGGAGCAATTCCGGGTGCAGGTGGCTGAGGAGCTCGAGCGCCTCAACAGGCAGGCGCAGGAGCTCGAAGCGAAGGCGAAGGGCTTTCACGAGCAGCTTCGCGCCTTTCGCGAGCGTGACAAGGCGCTGAACGACGCGCTCGTGAGCGCGCAACAGCTTCGCGGCGAGATCCGCGAGCAGTCGGAGCGTGAGGCGCAGCTCATCCTGCGGGAGGCGCGCGGCGAGGCCGAGCGCTACCTCGAGGGCAGCCGCAACGAGATCCGTCACCTCCACGCGCACATCGCCGAGCTGGAACGCGCCCGTCGCAACTATCTCGCGCAGCTTCGCGTGATGGCAGAGCGTCAGTTGGGCGACATCACCGCCGCGGAGCAGATCCCGGCGCCCGCGGTGCCCGCGCCACCCCCTGGCGTGCTGATCCCGTCCGACGGACGCGCCGCGCCCGCCGGCCACGCCGCTCAGGAATGATCGGAGTGGCATCCATCGCAGCCGCGGAGCAGCACAGCCTGCATCGGCTGGAGACCGTGAACGCCGCGGCGGAACTCGTGCGCGCACGCTTCGCCACGGTCCCCGACGTGGCGATCGTGCTCGGCACCGGACTCGGTGGGCTGGCGCGCGAGATCGACGTCACAGCGACCGTGGAGTACGCCGACATTCCGGGCTTCCCCCTGTCAACGGTGGAGAGTCACGCGGGTCGGCTGCTCTGCGGCACGCTCGGCGGCAAGACCGTGGTGGCGATGCAGGGACGCTTCCATCGGTACGAGGGCTACTCGCTGCAGCAGGTGACGTTTCCCGTGCGAGTGCTGCGCGCACTCGGCGCGGAGACGCTGATCGTGTCGAACGCCTGTGGGGGGATGCGCGAGGAGTGGGCGCCCGGTGAGCTGATGCTCATCGCGGACCACATCAACCTGCTCGGCGACAATCCCCTCGTCGGCGAGAACGACGACCGGCTCGGTGTGCGGTTCCCCGACATGTCGGTGCCGTACGACCCCGCGCTCCGCGCGATCGCGCGCGAGGTGGCGAGCGCACAGGGAACCGTTCTCCGCGAAGGAGTCTACGTCGCGGTGACGGGTCCGAACCTGGAGACGCGCGCCGAATACCGGATGCTGCGGACGATCGGCGCGGACGTGGTGGGGATGAGCACCGTGCCCGAGGTCATCGTCGCGGTGCAGGGAGGAATGCGCGTGCTCGGTGTCTCGATCATCACGGATCAGTGCATCCCCGAGGCGCTGGTGCCCGCCGAGCTGGCGACGATCATCGCGACGGCCGGACGCGCCGAGCCGCGGCTGACCGCGCTGGTGCGCGGCGTCCTGGAGCGCCTGTGACGGTCAGCGACGTGGCGCAGCGCTACGCACCGGTTCCCGCCGATCAGCCGGCGGACGAGC
This sequence comes from Gemmatimonadaceae bacterium, assembly GCA_035265545.1. Taxonomy (GTDB): domain Bacteria; phylum Gemmatimonadota; class Gemmatimonadetes; order Gemmatimonadales; family Gemmatimonadaceae; genus AG11. Next base: position 1,677 of record DATFOL010000258.1, read on the forward strand.
TGGAGCAGGCTCTCCTCGCGCGCTGGCGTGACGAGGACCTCTTCGCCCGCACGCTCGCGGCGCGCGCGGGCGCCGAGCCGTTCGTGTTCTTCGAGGGCCCGCCGACGGCGAATGGCAGGCCCGGGATCCATCACGTCTTCGCGCGCACGATCAAGGATCTCTTCTGCCGACATCGGGCGATGAAGGGCTACCTCGTGCATCGCAAAGCGGGCTGGGACACCCACGGCCTGCCGGTGGAGATCGAGGTCGAGAAGCGGCTCGGCATCAGCGGCAAGCAGGACATCGAGAAGCTCGGCGTGGCCGAGTTCAACCGGCTCTGCCGCGAGAGCGTGTTCACGTATCGCGCCGACTGGGAGAAGCTGAGCGAGCGAATCGCCTACTGGCTCGACTACGACGATCCGTACGTGACGTACACGCCCGAGTACGTGGAGAGCGTGTGGTGGGCGCTCGCGACGCTGTATCGGAGGGGGCTGCTCTACCGCGGGCACAAGATCCTTCCGTACTGCGCGCGGTGCGGTACCGCGCTGTCGAGCCACGAAGTGGCGCAGGGTTACGAGGACGTCGACGACCCGAGCGTGTACGTCGCCCTCGATCTGGGCTCCGTAGGCGGTGAGGTCGTCGCGGACGCCGATGGCATGCCCGGTCGCACGGCGCGGCGCATCCTGGTGTGGACGACGACGCCGTGGACGCTCGTGTCGAACACGGCGCTCGCCGTGCATCCCGACCTCGAGTACGTCGAGCTGCGAAAGACCGACAGTCCCGATACGCGGACGATCATCCTCGCGGCGGCACGCGCCGGCGCGGTGCTGGGTGAGGACTATACGACGCGCTGGACGCAGGTCGGCAGGCTCACCGGTGCGGACCTCGTGGGCGCGCGCTATCGCCGTCCGCTCGACTGGCTGCCGTATCCGGCAGGGACGAATCACGAAATCATCGTCGGGGAGAGCTTCGTGAGCGCGGACGACGGATCAGGCGTCGTGCACATGGCGCC
>DATFOL010000259.1:0-11326 GCA_035265545.1 Gemmatimonadaceae bacterium
TGGCGATCGCCGCGGGTGCGAAGCTCGCCGCGAACGACACCCTCGCCCTCGGGGTGGTGGGCGGGCACATCGAGGCCCGGGCGATCTACCTCGACTCCATGTCGATGGGACCCGTGGTCGTGCGCGGGCTCGGCGCCGCACTGGTGAACCCGGAAGCGCTGCGCTTCGATGAGCGCAAGATCAACGGCGTCAGACGGGCCGTCCCGATCGACGGGATGATCGGCACCGACGTGCTGCGCCACCTCGACGTCGTGATCGACGCGCGCGCCGGCACCATCACCCTCAGCCGGCCGCGCAAGCGCAACGTCGCCACGCGCAACCTGTTCTGGGTCGGCTACCCCGTCGTGCGTCTCGTGACGCGCGACGGACGCCCCGTGCTGTTCGGCCTCGATACGGGCGCCGAAGGCACCTACGTGACGACGACGCTGCTCAAGAAGCTGCCGCGCACTCCCGTCGCGGCGAAACGCAATTCGCTCATCGGACTGGGCGCGCGGCAGCAGGGCTCTTCGACATCCAAGCGCTCGTCGTGGGTCGCGCGCAGCGTTCCGCTCAGCGACGGCAACTACGCGATCGCGCTGCGCAACGTCCCGATCATGCCCTCGCAGCGGTGGACCTTCGTCGAGTTCGACGGGGTGATCGGCAGCGACGTCGCCCTCGCGACGCGGATGCACCTGGACTTCACGAACGGCGTGTTCGACATCCGCGCCAGCGAGGCGAACGACATCCCCCTGGGCGGCGCGCCGGATGTGAAGGTGGTGTACTGAGGGCGGCGCGCGCCGCGCGCGCCCGTGACTCAGTGACTCGGTGACCTTCGCGGCGCTGCGCGCCGCTAGTGACTCGGTCGGTTGAGTCACTGAGTCACTGAGTCACTGAGTCACTGAGTCACTGAGTCACCGCAGTTCTCGGCAACACCCCTTCCATCTCCGCCAACACATACGCGTACACCGCGAACACCGCCACGCAGCGCGCGACGTCGCGCGGGTCGAGCTTGTCGGGGGTGTCGCCGTTGGTGTGGTGGTACCAGAAGTAGCGCGAGGTGTCGACGTGCAGGCCGGCGCCCGGGACTCCGGCGTCGAGCAACGGCCCGATGTCCGCTTCTCCCTCGCCGCGTGACACCGAGTCGGCGCCGATGCGCTTCAGCAGCGGCGCGATGCGCTTCAGCATGGTGAGCGCGGAATCCGTTCCGACGGCCTGGATGCCGTATGGCCGGAACACGCCGTTGTCCGACTCGAGCGCGAAGACGTGCTTCGCCACCTCGGCGTCGTGCGTCCTGCGATATGCCTTGCCGCCGTCGACGCCGTTCTCCTCGTTCGTCCACCCGACCACGCGCACCGTGCGACGCGGACGCAGGCCGAGCGCCTTCATCAGCCGCACTGCCTCCCACGCCGCCACCACGCCGCCGGCGTCGTCCATCGCGCCCTGCCCCACGTCCCACGAGTCGATGTGGCCGCCGATCACCACCACTTCATCCGGCTTCTCGCGTCCGCGAAGCTCCGCGACGACGTTGCGCGACGCTGCGGGCGGAAGGTCCCGGGCGCCCATCACGAGGCGGACCGTCAGCGATTGTCCGCGATCCTGCATCCGGTGCAGCAGCATCGCGTCCTCCACCGTGATCGCCGCGGCCGGGATGCGTGCCGCCACGGTGCTGTCGTAGCGCATGCCTCCCGTGTGCGGTGAGTTGATCGAGGACGACGCGACGGATCGTACCAGCGCCGCTACCGCGCCCTGCTTCGCAGCGGCGCTGGCCGCACCGGTGCGATAGCGTCTCGTCGCTTCGTATTCGGTGAACGGCACGTCGAACAGCACGATCTTTCCCTTCGCCGCGGCGCCGCGCGCCACGAGATCCTCGAAGCTCGATACCACGAGCACCGGTGCGGTGATGCCGCCCGTCGGCGTGCCGACGCTGCCGCCGAGTCCGAGCATCGTCAGCGGCTTCCGGCGCGGCGTGATCAGCTCCGCCGACTCGGCGCCGCGCACCCAGTTCCGCACCATCACGCGCTCGCCGCGCACGTTCTCCAGGCCATCGGCGCGCATGCGCGCCAGCGTCCAGTCGATCGCGCGCTCGAGCGCCGCCGATCCGCTCACTCGCGGGCCGAAGGTGTCGGTGAGCTCGGCGATGCGGTTCCAGGCCGCGCTGTCGCGCGTGGCTGCGTCGATTAGCCGGTCCGCGGCGGTGCGGTATGTCTCGGTGGATTGGGCGTGCAGCCGAGACGGCGCGAGAGCGAGCGTCGCGGCGGCGAGGAGCGCCGCGGCGCGGGAGCAGTGGGTCATGACGGGGCGAGGAGGGAGCGGGGGGTGGAACTCACGCTCCCAAGCTAGCGCCGCGTCACTGCTCCCACTCTAGCTCCGCCAGGCCGTCGTCGAGCCGTCACCGTAGCCACCGCGCCCGCCCACCTGCCGCCGCGTCACCTGCTGGAGCCGCGGCTCGTTCCGGTACCGCGCGAACGCCTCGTCCCCCCAGAGCTGATCCGGCCGCACCCCGAGTCGCAGCGCCTGCTCCAGCCATCGGATCGCCTGCCGGTCGTTGCCCATCCGCGCATAGGCGCGCGCCACCCCGCGCGTTCCGATGTCCGTCAACCGCGCGTCGAGCTGGATCGCCCGCTGATACGCGCCCGCCGCTTCGCGGTGCCGCTCCGCGTGCAGCAGCACATCCGCGAGCCTGAGCCAGTGCGTCCCCGATCGATCGTCGATGAGCAACGCATCACGCCAGAGCTCTGCCGCTTTGTTCCACTCGCCGTCCCGCGCCGCGCTCCGCGCGCGCAGCACGGTGAGCGAGCGAATCGAGTCCAGCGCGCACGAGGTGGCGCAGTCGGGACAGGGCCGTTCACTCGGCGATGCAGCCCTCGGGGCGGGCTCGCGCATCGCGAGCCCGCACGCCAGCACGATCAGGCGCGACAACACGAGCGCGCTCACGGGAACGGCCGGGGACGCGGCCACGGCCATGGCCACGGGTTGAACGCGTTCTGGCCGGCGAGCCCGCGCACCGCCGCCTCGCGCACCTTCGGATCGCTCGACGACAGCAGCTCGGTGAACACCGCCTCCGAGCGGCCCCCCGACTTCGTGAGCGCGCGCACGAGCGCCTTCCGCACCTCGGAGCTCTGCTCGACCTTGAGCGCGGCGCTGATCGCCGGCACCGACGATGCGTCGCCGATGTTGCCGAGCGCCCACGCCGCCTTACGCCGGACGTCCTCGCTCTCGTCCCTCAGAAGGCGAGTCAATCCCGCCGGCGCGCGCGAGCTCCGGTCGTCGTCGCCGAGCTGGCCGATCGCCCACGCCGCCGTGCCGCGCACTCGGCTGCTGCGATCGCTCAGCGCCGCGTTGAGCGCGTCGAGCGCGGTCCGATCCTCCATCTGCGCGAGCGACCACGCCGCCGTCTCACGCACCGCGTCATCGGCGTCTTCGCGCAGCGCGCGCTGCAGCGCCGGCACGCCCTGTCGCTGCTCAACCTGGCCGAGCGCCCACGCGGTCATCTCACGCACCCGCGCGTCACTGTCGCGGGCCAGCACCGACGCGAGCGCCTGCGCCGCTTCGCGCGTCTCGAGATGTCCGAGTGCCCACGCGGCCACGCGCCGCACCGACGCGACCTGATCCTCCTGCAGCACGCGCAGCAGCGCGGCCACCGCGCTCGTCGACTCGAGCCGGCCCACCGCGGCCACCGCCGCCTCGCGCACCAGCGGCGCATTGTCGCGGAACATGCCGACGAGTGGCGTCAGCGCGCGCCCGTTCTCGATCCGGCCAAGTGCCCACGCCGCGTTGGCGCGCACCTCGACGGTCGCGTCACGCAGCGCGCCGATCAGCGGATCCACGGCGCGCGGCGGCTCGGCGAGTCCCAGACCGAACGCCGCCACCGCGCGCAGCGACGCGTCGCTCGCCGACAGCTTCGAGATCAGCGGCGCGGCGACGCGCGACTCGTCCTGATGGCCGATGAGGCGCACGCTCATCTCGCGCACGCAGGCGTCGTCCGACGCCAGCGCGTCGAGGAGCCGGGTCACATCCGCGTCCGGCAGATCCTGGATGCGACGGCGGTCGCCGTCCACCGGCCGCGCCGCGGCGCCGAGCGGCGACGCCGGCGCATCGGACCACCATCCCCAGTTACCGTTGCCGATCGACTGCGCCGCCAGACCACAGATGAGCGGCGGCGCGCCGCGCGCGGCGGCAAGCAGCGCCGCGACGTCGATCGCCGCCGCGAGCTGAGGCGCCCCCACCCGTGCGACGGTCGCCGGGCGATCCGGCTCCGTGGTCGACATCAGCACCGCCGTCGTCAACACTCCGAGTACACGTAACATGTTTGCTCCGCTGTTCGCGCCCATTGGGATGATGCCTTCGGGCTTCTAGGGTGAAAAATCAGCACTTCAGCACATCAGCACCGGCGCGCAGTCATGTCTGCGCGCCTGGTGCGCTACGATCTCAGGGGTACGGGCGGGGTTGCGGCCAGGGGTGCGGCCACGGGCCGACGGCGTGACCGCCGGCGAGCGCGCGCACCGCCATCTGCTTGACCCGCGGGTCGGACGACTCGAGCAACCCGCGGATCGCCTCGATGGACTTGTCGCCCATCGCCGCGAGCGCGCGGATGTAGCCCATCTGAATGTCCTTGTCCTGCTCCGTGCGCAGCGCGGCCTGCAGCGCCGGCGCGCTCGACGGATCCTCGATGTTGTACAGCGCCCAGGCGGTGAGCTCTCGCACGCGCGCGTCCTTGTCGTTCAGCATCGCGACGAGCTGACGCGGTGCTTCCCTCGGCTCCACGTTGCCGAGCGCCCACACGGCACGAGCACGCACGTCGGCGTTCGCGTCGGCCAGTGCGGCGACGAGCGGCTCCACCGCGCGACGATCGCCGACGCTGCCCAGCGACCACGCGGCGGTCTTGCGTACCGACGGGCTCGCGTCGCGGAGCGCGGCGCCGAGCGCATCGATGGCCGCTGGCGAACGATCGCTCTCGGAGAGCGACCACGCCGCCATCTCGCGTACCGACTCGCTCGCGTCGCGCCGCACGGCGTTGGTTAGCGCCTCGACGGACACCTGCTCACGCGCGTACTCGTTCAGCCCCCACGCCGCCACGCGGCGCAGCGACGCGCTCGAATCGGAGCGCAGCACCCGTGCGAGCAGCGCGGGACGCTCGTCCGATCCCTTCTGGCCGTCCTGCACACCGTTCTTGATCAGATTCTGCAGCGCGACACTGGCTGCGTTGGTGCCGGACTCGATCGCCTTCGGTACGACGCGCTCGATGACGTTCGACACCGAGTTGGTGACCACGTTCGTGACGGTGTGCTCGAGCGAGCGCTCTGATTGCTTCGATTGCGACGGCTGCGACGGCTGCCAGTCCTGCGACCCTTGCGACCGCTGTGCCTTCTGTTCCTTTTGCTCCTTCTGCGGCTTCTGCTCCCTCTGTGACACAGACTGATCGAAGCGCCAGGAGGCCGACTCGTCCGCCTGCTTCTCCAGGCGCTTCAGCTCCTTCTGCTGCGTGCGGTCGTTGCCGACGTTGACATCGCTGTCCACTTCCGTCGCGCGCTGCGCGACGACGTCGCGCGCCGTCGTGTCCTGGCGCATCACGCCCTGCGCCGCCGTCCGTGCACTCGCTGGAGCCGGCACCGCGGCGCCGACGACGATCGAGATCACCGCCAACGTGCCGATCAGCGTCGCGCTCTGGCGGCGGCTCGGCGTCGAGTGGCGGAGCTCCGGATCGAGGATGGCGAGCATGCGTCCTTCGAACTCCTTTCGTCGCGCCATCGCCAGGGCCACCATCGGCGTGCCCTCGCGGCGCACCGACGTCACGATGTCGAGCAGGTGCTCGGCGTAGTCGGTCGCCCGTGTCCCGCATGCGAGCGCCAGGTCGTCGCACGCGCGCTCGCTCTCGGCGCGGAGCTGTCGCGCCGCGGTCCAGACCAGTGGATGGAACCAGTAGACGGCGCAGACGAGTCGGCCGAGGGTGTGTCCCATGAGGTCGCGGCGGCGCACGTGCGCCAGCTCGTGCAGCAGCACGGCGAGCCGGCGCTCCTGGCTCCACTGCTCGCACTCCGCGGGGAGCACGATCGTCGGCGTCGCCAGCCCGCAGGCGAATGGCATCTTCGCGTCGCGGCTCATCAGGAGCTGCGGCGGCTCCTGGAGGCCGAGCCGATCGGACACTTCATATAGGGGCGTGAGCCACGACTGATCGTCGAGCGGCTCGCTGCGCCGGACGAGCCGGCGAACGACGAGCGCCGACCAGGTGAGCGACAGCACGATCGCCAGCGCGACCGCGGCCCAGAGCACGAGCGCGATGGACCACACACTCGCGTCGCGCAGCCTCGCCACGAGTCCCGCGTCGTTCGTCGCACTCGGCGGGGAGACCCACGCATCTGGCGTCGGCGCAGCTTGCGAGTTGGCGATGTTGATCGTGCCGCCACCGAGCGTGACGGTCGAGACGGACGGCGACGCCGACACTGCGACCGCCGGTGTAACCGGCAGCGCGGCGATCTCCCGCGCCGGCAGGATCTCGAGGCGCAGCGGGCCCCACGCGGTGAGCGCGGGAATGAGCACGAGCGCGCCGAGCGTCACGAGCCACACGAGGTGGCGCGCGCCGGCCGAAGCGCGCTGCATCGCGAGCGTGATCCCGAGCGCCGCGACGAGGATCAGCGTCGCCTTGATGAGCAGCAGCACCAGCGGGAGGTTCCAGCTCTGAACGCCGCTCGAATTCAGCAGGGAGGACAGATTCATCGTGCTATCTCCCGTTCTGACGCGCCTGACGGATCGCACCGCGGAGCCGCTCGATCTCGCTGTCGTCGACGTCGACGTCCGACATCCGGAGCAGCGCGGTCACGGCCTGCTCGGGCGAGCCGGCGAAGTACGTCTGGACGACGTGGGCGAGGACGTCCTCGCGCGCCACCTCGGTCGACTGCGCCGGATAGTAGACGTAGCGCGGCCCGTCCTCCTTGAAGCGGATGAGCTGCTTGTCGCCGAGGATGCGCAGGACGGAGCGCACGGCGGAGTAGGTCGGCGGGTCGGGGAGGTCTCCCATGATCTCGGCCACGGTGGCCTCGCCGCGCTTGTAGAGGATGTCCATGACCTGTCGCTCTCGGCGCGACAGCGCGGGCGTCTCGGGCTGCTTCTTCATGAGAAAGACCATCGGATGGTGGTATGCTGAAAAATCACCTGTGCTGATATTTCAACGGAGGGGAGGGATTGTCAAGGGGGAATGCTGTTCTTCGGTTTCTCGGTTGCTCGGTTCACGGCCGACCTCGGGCGAGCTCCGGCGTCCTGAGGTCCGCCGTCTACCGAGAAACCGAGGCACTGACGAACGCGCCGAACGCGCCTCACTCGTGCCTCAACGCCTCGATCGGATCCAGCCGAGCGGCGCGGCGCGCCGGGACTACCCCGAAAACGAGCCCGATCCCCACCGAGACCCCCACCGCGATCAGCGTCTGCAGCAGCGGCGCGTCGGCGCGCACGTTCATCAGCGTCGTCACGCCGCGGCCGGCCGCCAACCCGAAGATGATCCCGATCACGCCGCCGATCCCGGTCAGCGTCGCGGCCTCCACGAGGAACTGCAGCAGGATGTCGCGGCGGGTGGCCCCGAGCGCCTTCCGGATACCGATCTCGCGCGTTCGGGCCGACACCGACACCATCATGATCGCCATGACGCCGATGCCGCCGACCATCAGCGCAACGGACGCGAGCACGAGCATCACGAGAAAGAAGATGTCCGTGATCGACATGAACACGTTCAGCACCTGGTCCTGGCTCAGCAGGTCGAAGTTGTTCCTGTCCGCCGGCCGGAGCCCGCGCATCTCGCGGAGCGCGATCGTGGTGGCATCCTCGGCCTCGGCCACCGTGATCCCCCGCTTCGGCTTGACGACGATGAACAGCGCGTTGGTCCGGTCGATGTTGTAGGCGTGCCAGGTGAACTGGAACGGGAGGATCGCGCCGATCTCCTGGCCCGGCACGGCGAAGATGTTCTCCGGTTCCTGGTACAACCCGATGACCTGGACGGGCCGGCCGCCGATCTGCACCCGCTTCTCCAACGGCTGCTCCCGTCCGAAGACCTGCCGCGCGTGCCGCTCCTGGAGCACTACCACCGGTGCCCCGCTCCGCAGCTCGCTCTTCGTGAACCAGCGTCCCGCCACCAGCTCCCCTCCCATCAGCTCCTGGTACCGGTCGTCCGCGCCGTAAACGATCACGTCGCGCGTGCGAGTGCCGCCGTAGCTCACGCGCGCCTGGAGCTGCGACCAGATGCTCGCGTAGGTGATCTGCGGCAGGCGCGCGATCCGATCCGCCTCCTCGGCTCGCAGATCGGGCCGCACGCGCACGTACTTCGGTAGCTGGTCCGGGTTGAGCGGCGTGGTGGAGAAGATCTTCAGGACGTAGAACGTCGTCGGGCCCGCCACGCTGATCGTCGTGAGGATCTGATCGCGGATCCCCTTCACGATCGTCGCCATCGTCATCACCGTCGCGACACCGATCACGACGCCGAGGATGGTGAGGCTCGAGCGCAGCTTGTTCGTGCGCAGTGTGTCGACCGCGATGCCGATGTTCTCGCCGACCTGATCGGCGGAGACGAGGCGTCTCATTCGGCGCGAAGCGCGGTGATCGGGTCGAGCCGCGCCGCGCGGCGGGCCGGGTAGACGCCGAACAACACCCCCACGCCGGCTCCGAGCATGATCGCCAGAACCACCGACCACGCGCTGACGCGCGCGGGAAGCGGCGACACGACGCTCACCAGCGTCGCGAACCCCCATCCGCAGAGGACGCCGATCGCGCCCCCGGAGAGTGAGAGTGAGATCGCCTCGGCGAGGAACTGTCGCTCGATGTCGCGCGCGCGGGCGCCGACCGCCTTGCGAATCCCGATCTCGCGGGTCCGCTCGGTGACGGCCATCAGCATGATGTTCATGATCACGATTCCACCGACCACCACACCGATCGCCACCACCGCCGGGACGACGGAGAACAGCACCGCGGTGAGGTTCTTCCAGAAGGTGACCAGCGCTTCGGCGGTTTCCACCGTGAAGTTGTTCTCCTGCCCGGGACGGAGATGTCGGGCGAGGCGCATCGCCTCCTCGACGCGAGCCATCCCCGAAGCGACGTCGACGGCGTCGTTCATCTTCACCGAGATCGCCGTCGTGCTCCGGTGGCCGTAGATCATCTCGTAGCGCGACAGCGGGATGAGCGCGATCGCGTCGAAGGACTGGCCGAGCACGCGCCCCTTCGAGGCGATCACCCCGATCACCTCGAACCGCTCGCCGCCCAGCCGAACCTCCTCCCCCACCGGATCCGTTGCCTCGAACAGCTTGTCGGCCACCTCGAAGCCGAGCACCACGACGGCGCGCCGCTGCGCCTCGTCGAGATCCGTGAGCGGGCGGCCGCGCGCGAAGCGGTAATCCTGTACTTCCTGGTAAGGCGCGGTGATCCCGCGGATCGTGACGTCGCCCAGCTCGCGGCTGCGCCACTGGACGTTGGAGAGCGGCGTGGGGAAGCCGGAACTCATCGCCACCGCGCCAGCGTCTGGCACTGCCGCGCGCACGACGTCGAGCTCGGCGCGCCGGATCACTGGGCGGCGTGAGACGCGCCGCCACGCCTCGTCGTCGAAGAAGCCGATCTGGATCGGCACGCGGCGCACCTGGAAGGCGTTGGTGCCGATCAGCGAGTTGGCGACGTTCTCCTTCACGTACGCGTTCATCCCCTGGATCACGGCAACCACCGCGACGAGGAACGCGACGGAGACGATGACGCCGAGGAGCGTGAAGAAGCTCCGCAGCTTGTTGGCTCGGATCTCGGCGAGCGCGGTTCGGACGACGTCGAAGAGAAGCATGCGATGCGAAGGGGCGCGAGTACCTTTCGACGATGGTCCAGGCTCGCCCTTCGGCGTTCCGAATGCTACTCCGCGCCGTCTCACGCCGCTGCCCGAACTGCGGGGCGCGCGGGATCTTCGCCGGGTACGTGGCGCTCCGCGAGCGCTGCCCCAACTGCGGGCTGCGCCTGCAGCGCGGCGAGAACGATTACTTCATCGGCGCGTACCTGCTGAACCTCGTCGCCGTGGAGCTGATCTTCGCCGCGCTGCTCGCCGCGATCTTCGTCGCGACCTATCCGGACACCCCCTGGGCGCTCCTTCAGTGGGGCGGGCTCGTGCTGATGCTTGCCGGCGCGGTGCTCTGCTACCCGTTCTCGAAGGCGATCTGGCTCGCGGCGGACCTCATCTTCCGGCCGGTCTCGCCGGAGGAGCTGGAATGGCACCGGCGCGGCGGGACTCTGGACGAACGCGACGAATTACCACATCTATAGGGCCACGTTCGCTTCCTCCGGGACGCCGACTCTTGCCATCCCCCGTAAACATCTGTATGCTGGGGATTCGCGTGAGGGCTCGACGACGGTCCCCCTCGCCCGCGCCCGGAGCGCGACGACGCCTCCGTGAGTATGCGCACAGCACGAGTCTCCAGGTAGCTCGCACTTTCAATAGATCAGGTCGCCGTACCGGCCCACGCGCTTTCCGCGCGTGATGCAGGCTGGGTGCGACGTCGGGCTTTTCCGTTCACTCGACCGAGTGGATGTGTAGTTCGTACCCAGGGAGGATCCGTCGATGTCCCGTATTTCCGTTAGCCGACTGGCGTCCGCATTCGCCATGGCGGGCGTGCTTGCCGCGTGCGCCGATTCGCCGACCACATCGTCACCCGCCACCTCAACTGATCTCGCTCCCCAGGACGTGCCGGCGTTCAGCGCCGGTGTGGCGGCCGAGCACATTCCTGGGCGGTTCATCGTCACGCTGCGCGACGGCGCGGATGCTCGCGGCGTGGCGCGCGAGCATGGTGTGGCGCCCGACTTCGTCTATGGCACGGTGCTGAACGGCTTCGCCGGATCGATCTCCGACGCGGCGCGCGCCGGGCTGCTGCGCGATGGGCGCGTCCAGCGCATCGAGCAGGACGGCGTGGTGACGACGCAGGCGACCCAGACCGGCGCGACGTGGGGGCTGGATCGCACCGACCAGCGTACGCTGCCGCTCAGCACGACCTATGGCTACACCAACACCGGCGCCGGGGTGACCGCGTACATCATCGACACCGGCATCCGGCTCTCACACGGTGAGTTCGCGCTCGCTTCCGGCGGCAGCCGCGCATCCAGCGGCAAGGATTTCGTCGACAACGACAATGATGCCAGTGATTGCGATGGGCACGGCACGCACGTCGCCGGCACGGTGGGCGGTACCACGTACGGCGTCGCGAAGAGCGTGAAGCTGGTTGCGGTGCGCGTGCTCAATTGCAGTGGCTCGGGGAGCTGGAGCGGCGTCATCGCTGGCATGGATTGGGTGGCCGCCAACCACGTGAAGCCCGCGGTGGCGAACATGTCCCTCGGCGGCGGCGCG
>DATFOL010000260.1:0-5363 GCA_035265545.1 Gemmatimonadaceae bacterium
GCCATCCGCAACCTGATCGCGATCCTCCAGGAGGCGGGCTACGGCCCGGAGCACGTCGTGCGCTGTGGGGTGTGGCTCGACGACCCGCGCGACTTCCAGGCGTTCAACAAGGTGTTCCGCGAATATTTCGGCGGCCATCCGCCGGCGCGCGCCTGCGTTGTCTCGAGCATGGTGGTGGACTGCAAGGTGGAGATCGACTGCGTGGCCTACCGGCGTCCGTCGAGCCCCTGACGGGCCGCCGCTGGGTTGGCTTGGCTTCCCAGCATGAGGGCGGAACTGCGCACTCTTGCAGAAAAAAATCGATCGACGGCCGCCCGTTGGTGCTCCCAGCGCCCGGCTGGCCGAATTCGACAACCCGGTTACAGCGTAGAGGGAACCATGAGATGGCTTCGTCCAAGGCGTAACTTCCCGCGGGTCCGTGGATCGCGCCCTTACATGCGATGACCCACCTGCTAGCCCGAACGTGCGTGCGCCGCCCGCTTGGCGCATTTGCCGCGCTCGCGCTGATCGCTCAGTTGGCCTGCACGAGCGAGCAGCGCGCCGCCTCCGCGACTCGCGACACCGCCGCGGCGAACGCCGAGGCCGGCGTCGATTCCCTCAACGCGCGGCTCTCGAAGGCCTACCGCGACCGCGATCCAGTCGCGTACGGCCGGCTGTTCACCGACAGCGCCGTGTTCGAGTGGCCAGCGTTCAACACCGTGCGAGGCCAGGCGGGGCTCGAGGCGATGGCGCGCACCAACTGGGCATCGCTTCGTGACATGGACCTGACGCTCGACGTCGCCCACAGGCGCGTCGCGCCCGACCACGTCACCGAGTTCGGTGCCTTCCAGCAGTCGTACCGCGACAGCAGCGGACGCAGCATCGAGTACGGGCGCTACGTCACCGTGCTCGTGCCCGCGACGGACGGGTGGCGCATGGACCGATTCTTCGGCTTCTCGGACTCGACCGTGAAGGCGGGAACGACGCCCGGTACGCCTCAGTAGGAGCATCTATCGAATGAACGGCCGGTCGCGCGACCAGAGCAGCAGTTCGGCGGGAAGACCACCTTCTTCGTTCCCGAGGCGCAGCTCCAGGCGCAGGCGCCCTTGTCTGGCGGACGCGTGGCGCCGTATCTCGGCGTCGGAGCCGGCTACGCGATCGACCGCCGTACGAGCACCTACGGCGGCACGCGCAGCGACCCAACCTTCTCCGCGGCCACCGGCGTACGCTACTGGGTGACCGACCAGCTCGGGCTGCGCGGCGAGCTGCGGGTACGCGGCGTCGGTACGGGCTTCGGCGGCTCCGCGGCGGACTGGACGCTCGGCACCGCCTGGCGACTGTAGCGCCATCCTGGCCACATGTACGGATGAGGGCGCGGCTCCGATCGTCGGAGCCGCGCCCTTCGTCTTGCCATCTGGAGTCACCTCGCGCCGGACGCTATGCTAGTCGCCCGAGCCACTCTCACCCGCGAGCATCAGTCATGGCCGTCCTTCCGCCCCTTCGAGCGCTCCTTCTCGCCGCGGCGCTCATCGCGCCGACGCGCTCCCTCACCGCCCAGGCCGCGCAGGCGCCCGAGCTCCTCCTCCGCCTGGACGACATCGGGATGAACCACTCGGTGAACCTGGCGATCGAGAAGGTGGCCAGGACGGGAATGCCGATCTCCGTCTCCGTCCTCTTCGCCTGCCCGTGGTACCAGGAGGCGGTCGAGATCCTCAAGAAGTATCCGAACGTCACGGTGGGGGTGCACCTCGCGCTCAACTCGGAGTGGCGCGGCTACCGGTGGGGTCCGGTGCTCGGCAAAGCGGGCGTTCCCTCGCTCGTCGACAGTGCGGGCTACTTCCATCCGTCGGTGCCGGCGTTCCTCCAGAGCAAGTACGACCTCGCGGAGGTGGAGCGCGAGCTGACGGCGCAGATGGACCGCGCGCTCGCCTCGGGGCTCAAGATCGCCTACGTCGATCCCCACATGGGGAGCGCGCTCGCCACGCCGCAGCTCCGGGAGGTCACCGAGCGCATCGCGCGGAAATATGGCGTCGGCATCTCCGGCTGGTTCGGCGAGAACTACCGGTCGATCTGGGGCGTGCCCGTCGCGACGAAGAAGTCCGAGTTCCTCGACTACGTCGCCACCTCGAAGCCCGACCAGCCAAACCTGATCGAGGTGCACGTCGCCGAGCGCACGCCGGAGATGGAGGCGATCATCGACATGAACGCGCCGGAGCAGAACGCGCCCGGCGCCGGCGTGGTCGACCACAGGAAAGCGGAGCTCGAGTCGATGCTGTCGCCCGAGCTGGCGGAGCTCGTACGCACGGGGAAGATCCGGCTGATCAACTACCAGCAGCTCATCGCGAAGGTCGGCGGGCCGTCGAAGATGCGGATGCCCGCGCCGCCGCCGCCGCGCGCCTGACCGCTCGAGCGACGCATGCGGCGCACGATTCTCGTCTATGGAGTCGTCAGCGCCGCGCTCGCTCTCGCGCTGAAGTTCGTCGAGTACCGCTTCCTCGTCGTCGAGCACTCGCTCGAGCTGTACGGGGGTCTCGTCGCGCTGCTGTTCGCGTCGCTCGGCATCTGGCTGGGCCTCAAGCTGAGTCGGCCCGTCGAGCGGGTCGTGGTGCGCGAGGTGGTGGTCGTCGAGACGAGCGCGCCGTTCAGCGTGAACGCCGCGAGCGTCGCGCGGCTCGGCGTCACGCCACGTGAGCTCGAGATCCTCGGGCTGATCACGGAAGGGCTGAGCACGCGCGAGATCTCCGAGCGGCTCTACGTGAGCGAGAACACGGTGAAGACCCATTCGAGCCGGTTGTTCGCCAAGCTTGGCGCGCGCCGCAGGACGCAGGCGGTTCAGCTGGCGAAGGAGGCCGGACTCGTCCCCTGAATGGGTGATGTTGGCGCTCTTGGGTGAAAATCACCCGTTCGGGCGATGGCGCGGCACCGGCGCGCGCGTACACTCGCCCTCCATCCAGCCATTCCAACCTCATTCGAGAGCGCTCTCCATGAAGAAGACGGTGCTCACCTTCGGGCTGTTGTCCGGGCTCGTGATCTCCGGGATGATGGTCGCGCTGCTGCCGCTCCAGAACCGGATCCACTCGGTGCTGCTGGGCTATGCTTCGATGCTCGCGGCCTTCCTGCTCATCTGGTTCGGCATCCGGTCGTACCGCGACAACGTGGCCGGAGGCAGCGTGCGGTTCGGTCGAGCCTTCGCCGTCGGCGCGCTGATCGCGCTGGTGTCCAGTCTGTGCTACACGGCCACCTGGGAGGTCTACTACTTCGGCGTCGGGACGGATTTCGTCGCCAAGTACCAGGCGCACCAGATGGCCGAGGCGCGCGAGCAGGGCGCGACGCAGGCGGAGCTCGACGCGAAGGCCGCGGAGCTGAAGAAGTTCGCCGAGATGTACGAGAACCCGGTGATCAACGCCGGGATGACGTTGATGGAGCCGCTGCCGCTCGGGCTGCTCGTCGCGCTCATATCGGCGGGTTTCCTCAGCCGACGGCGGCGAAGCGAGGGAAGCGAGGAGAGCGAGCAGGCAGTGACGCGAACGGCGTGACCCGACCGCGCGGGCGATCGCCTGAACTCCGTACCGCAGCCTGCTGGCTCCTGCCGCCGTCGCAGTCCATATTCGCGCCATGCAACGAGACGTCACCCGCTTGCTGGTGCGCGCCTGGCTCACGATCGCCGTCGTCGACGGGATCTTCGCCACGACGCTGCCCGTGGTCGCCTACGGGCAGCCGCTCGGCCGCGTGTGGCAGGGCGTGGCGGCGGTGCTCTTCGGCCCGTCGGCGATGCAGGGCGGCACGCGCACGATACTCGTCGGCCTCGTGATGCACTTCGGCGTGGCGCTCGCGTGGTCCACGCTGTTCCTCGTCCTCGCGTTGCTGTCGCCGCGACTGCGGCATCTCGTCGCGGCGCCGGTCGGCATCGTCGCCGTTTCGGCGCTCTACGGGCCGGCGATCTGGATGATCATGTCGTTCGTCGTCATCCCTCGGCTCACCGGCCGCCCGCCGACGATCAACGCGCGCTGGTGGGTGCAGCTGTTCGCCCACATTCCCTTCGTCGCGATCCCGATCGTCGCCACGATCGGGCGCGGGCTGCGGGCCTCGAGCGCGGTCGCCGGCGTTCGGCCCGCCGAGGGCGTGGCCTGACGCGCGGCGAGCGCGGTCCGCATGGCTAGCCTCCCCGACCTGCTGGAGAACAACCGGCGCTGGGCCGAGGGGGTTCGCCGGCGCGAGCCGGGGTTCTTCGACCGATTGTCGCGCCAGCAGGCCCCGCGCTACCTGTGGATCGGGTGCGCCGACAGCCGCGTCCCCGCGAACGAGATCGTCGACCTGATGCCCGGCGAGCTGTTCGTCCACCGCAACGTGGCGAACGTCGTCGTACACTCGGACCTCAACTGTCTCTCCGTGCTGCAGTACGCCGTCGAAGTGCTGCGCGTGGAACACGTGATCGTCTGCGGGCACTACGGCTGTGGCGGCGTAGAGGCGGCATGGAAGCGCACGCCGCTCGGCCTGATCGACAACTGGCTGCGCCACGTGCAGGACGTCGCCGACCGGCACCGCGCGCTGTTCACGCGCACGATGAGCGACGCCCAGGCCACGGACCGCCTCGGGGAGCTCAACGTGCTGGAGCAGACGGCGAACGTCTGCCGCACGACGATCGTCCAGGATGCCTGGCGGCGAGGGCAGCAGCTCGCGGTGCACGGCTGGATCTACCGGCTGCAGAACGGGTTGATCCGCGATCTCGGGATGGCCGTGATGCGCGACGGGATGCTCGACGCGGAGTACGAGCGGGCGCTGCGCGAGCTGGTCGGATTCGAGACGGCGCGTCCGACGCCGACGCGGACGTGATGCGCGTCCACGCCCTGCTCGCCGCGATCGCTCTCTCGGCCAGCACGGTGCACGCCCAGCGCACGCCGCCACGCACCTACGCCAACCCGATCGACATCGACTACCGCTACAACTTCGAGCAGCAGAACGAGGGCATTTCATATCGCTCAGGAGCAGACCCTGTCATCGTCGTCCAGCGCGGGCGCTACTACCTGTTCGAGACGATCGGCGACGGCTACTGGGAGTCGCGCGATCTCGGCACCTGGCGGCACGTCACGCCAACACGCTGGCCGCTCACCGACGTCGTCGCTCCCTCCGTGCTCTCGGTGCGCGACACGATCTATCTCCTGCCGAGCACCACGCGCCCCATCCCGCTGTTGATGCTCACCGAGCCGGCCAGAGGACGCGTGGAGTTCTACAACCGCGTGATGCCCTCGCTGCCCAACGCGCGCGAGCTCGAGACCGCGACACTGGCGAAGCCCGACTCCGTGCAGCCCGGCCCGTGGGACCCGCAGCTCTTCCACGATCCCGACACCGAGCGCTGGTTCCTGTACTGGAACTCGTCCAACGCG
>DATFOL010000261.1:0-9594 GCA_035265545.1 Gemmatimonadaceae bacterium
CCGGGAGAGCCGTGCTCCGCTGCTCACGGTTTCTCCGTGCCGTCCGCGCCAATCAGTTGCTCTTCACAGGGCATGGCTGCCGCACGGACCAGCGCGTGCGCAACGAGCCTGCGCTCGCGACAAGTGAGCGCGAGTCGAGCACCGCGCTGTCCGGCGTCGTCAGCGTCCAGGAGCGCCGCGGCCGACGCACCTCGAGGCGTCACGATGCCCGCTGATCTCGCCAGTGCACGGTCCCGCGGGCGACGGCGGAGCGGAGGTAGCTCTCGAGCTCCTCGGCCCGGTGCGCCGCGGTGTGCTCGCGAATCACGCGGCGGCGCGCACGCATGCCGATGCGCTGGCGTTCGGCCTCGGGAAGCTCGCGGAGCAGGTGCAGCACATCGGCTGGTGAGCGAGCCAGGAGGATCTCCTTTCCGGGCACGAACAGCTCATCGAGACCGGGCCAGCTGTCGCTGATGATCGGGACCGCGCATGCCGCCGCTTCGAGCAGCCGTGCGCTGGGCGAGTGACCCGCCGCGATCATCTCAGGGCGCGTGACGTCGAGCGTGAAACGCTGCGCGGTGTAGAAGGCGCGATGCTCGGCTGACGAGAGATGCTCGGTGTGATCGACGTTCGCCGGCCATCGGACGGAGGCCGGATATTGCGGGCCGACCACGGTGAAGCGTCCACCGGGCCAGCGGCGCGCCGGCTCGAGGAGCAGACGCTCGACCGTCGGCTGCCGGTCGTCGCTGTAGGGACCCATGTAGCCCAGGTCCCAGCTGGGCAGCATGATCTCGGGACGATAGGATACGGGATCGACCGAGCAGTACAGCGGCAGAGCGCACGGCGAGCCGAACTCGCGCTCGAGACGAGCGAGCGTTGGACCACCGGTGACCGAGAGATAGAGGTCGTACCGCTCGATCAGCTCGGGCGTGATGTACCATGTCCCACCCCTCACCAGGCGCGCGAGGGTGATGGGCGTATCGATGTCGTAGAAGGCAGTGATGCCGCCGGCGAGCTCCGTCACCCACTGACCGACGGCAGCGCCGTCCGGCACGTACGAGCCGACGATCACGACGTCGGCGCTCTCCACCAGTGCCGAGTGCTGCGTCCTGAGCTCCGTGACCGACTCGTACAGCACCGTGTGGCAGTACGGCGGCGCAGGCAGGTCGCGATGATCGGCGAACGAGGGCGCGTCGCGCTCGAGGAAAGTCACGCGGTGACCACGCTTCGCCAGCTCGCGCACGAGCCCCCGATAGGTGGTCGCGTGACTGTTGCCCCACGAGGAGGTGATCGACAGACCGAGTATGACGATGTCGAGCTGATCGAGCGCCCCGCTCACCCGCGCGCCTCCGCGACTGCGGCGGGATCACGCACGTCGGCGACATGGGAGCCTGTGCACCCAGCCCCACCCGTGATCGACATTACCCGAGACATGTGCCCTCCGTGATCGTCGGCCTGCGCGAGCTGGCGCGGCCGCGATCACAGCGCGTCGGCCACGATGCGCAGAAGAGCGCGCTCGTGGGGGCACGGGTTACAAAAACCATTCCTTGCAGGTGAGCGCGGGCATGGTCGCATCGCTCGGCGCGGCGCGACCTACGACGCGACCGACCCGGTGATTCGGTTCACGGCGCTCTGCTCACGCAAGAGCGCGCGGCGGGCTCACGCGCGCATCGCTGACCGGAGTACGTCGATGAAGCGCTCCACGTCGCGCTCGTCATTGTACAGATGCGGCGCGACTCGAATCGAATCGCCGCGTACGCTGACGAACACACGCGCCGCGGCGAGACGCTCCGTCAATCCGGCCGGGAGCCCACCGGGAAGCTGGAGACCGAGCATGTGACTGACGCGCTCACTTTCGGGCGCGACGGAGCAACCGAGTGCTTCGGCCTCACGCGCGATCGACGAGGTGAGCGCGGCGAGGTTGTCGTGTATGTACGGAACCGTCCAATCGAGCACCTGCGTCAGCGCGGCGGTCGCCATGGGCGCGAGCACGAACTGCGAGAACTCGCCCATGTCGAACCGCCGTGCGCCCGGGCGGTAGTCGTCCACGTAGTCCACGAGCCGCGTGAAGTCTTCGGCGCCCGCACGCACCATCCACGATTGTTCGATCGGCGTCCCCGATTCCTGCCAGCTCGGCGCTACATATAGGTAGCCGAGGCTGTACGGTCCCATCAGCCACTTGTAGCCGACGGCGACGAGGAAGTCGGGTCGGATCGTGCCGACGTCGATCGGATGCGCGCCGGCGGCCTGACTCGCGTCGATGACGAGCGCGGCGCCGGCGGCCCGCACCACCGGGGCGAGACGCTCGAGGTCGATCAGCGTGCCATCCGTCCAGTGGCAGACCGGCGTGGCCACGAGCGCGACGTCGTCCGTCGAGAGCGCCGCGAGGAGCGCGTCGGTCCAGTTCTCGCCCGCTTCGCGGTTCACGGTGAGAACGCGGGCACCTCGACGCTGTGCGAGGTCGCGCCAGGTGTAGGTGCTCGAGGGAAACTCGCGATCGAGCACGACGATCGTCTGGCCGGCGCGTACGGGGACGTTGGCCGCAGCGATGGCGAGCCCGTAGCTCGCCGACGGCACGAGCGCGATCGAATCGGCATCGGCGCCGACGACGCGGGCGAACAGCGCGCGCACCGGCTCCGCGCCGGTGAACCAGTCGCTCGCGCGCAGGTGCCACGGGGACGCTTTCGCGCGCACGGCGTCGAGACCCGCCTGCGTCACCGATCGGAGCTGCGGCGACATGCTCGCGCAGTTCAGGTAGGTGACGTCGTCCGGGATCTCGAACAGGGCGCGCTGCGACGAGGGTGCGGAGGCGAGGGTGGTGATCACGGCACCAGGCGCGCGGGTCGCTTCTGCATCAGCGCTTCGATCTCGTCGATCTCGCGCGGCGCGAGACTGATGCGCTCGAGCCCCTTCTCGGTGATGAGGTAGTCGTCCTCGATCCGCACGCCGGTGTTCTCGTAGCGCGGCACCAGCGGCATCACCTTGGCGATGAATGCCCGGTTCTTCGGTGTGTCGGGCAGCGCGTCGAGCATGGCCTTGCTGATGTAGATGCCCGGCTCGATGGTGAACGCGTCGCCCTGCTTGAACAGTCGATCCTTGGCGTAGAACTGCGCGGGGTCGTGCACGGCGAGGCCGATGCCGTGCGAGATCCCGTGGATCATCCAGAACATCGCCTGCTTGCACGCACGCGGATTCGCGGTGCAGTCGGCCGGCCACGGTGGGTCGAACTGTGCGTCGACGCTCTCGACGAGCCCGAGCTTCGCCAGCCCCTTCGCGCGAACGTCCCACGAGGAGTCCTGTGCCGCGACGGCGGACATGCCCGGCTTGGAGTTGCGCTCGGCGGCCTTCTGCGCGTCGAGCACGAGCTGATAGATCGCGCGCTGCTCGGGGGTGTACTTCCCGCTCACGGGAATCGAGCGCGTGACGTCGGCCGCGTAGCCCTGATACTCGGTCGCCGCGTCCATCACGACGATGTCGCCCGGCTTCACGCTGGCGCGGTCGCGCATGTAGTGCAGCAGTGTGCTGTTCGGACCACCGCCGACGATCGAGCCATAGCCGGGCCGCGCACCGCCGAGTCGGAGGAAGGTGCCTTCGAGCGCGGCCTGAAGCTCGTACTCGTGGCTGGGCTGCGGCGCGAGCATCGCGGCGCGATGTCCTTCGTCGCTGATCTCCGCCGCGCGGCGGATGAGCGCCATCTCCGCGGGGCTCTTCCGCGCACGGAGCTCGTCGACGAGCGCGTGCGCGTCGGTAACCTCGGTCGAAGCGTAGCGTGCCTTCAGCGCGCGCACGAACTGCTTGCCTCGGGTGAGCGAGTCCTGCACGGCGAAGTCGGCGGACTCGAAATCATCCAGCGTGTAGAGTGGCAGCCGGGCGCCGGCAAGCGAGTCGACGTACGCGGCGAGCGTGCCGAAGCTGCGCGCCTGCATCCCGAAGTCACGCACCACCGACGCCGAGTCGGGGCGACGACCGTAGTAGAACGCGCGACGCGGAGCGATCGGTGTGAGGAACAGTGTGCTCGTGCCACGCCCGTTCCGCACGACCATCACGAACGCCGCATCGGGCTCGTCGAAGTTCGTCAGGTAATGGAAGGCGGGCAGCTGATAGAACGGCCCGAAGTCGGTGATCGGTGTGCGGCCGCCGAATCCGATGACGACGCCGTCGCGCACACGAGCGGCAAGCGAGTCGCGACGCGCGGCGAACTCCGATGCGGGAACCTGAGCGAAGGCCGGCGCGGCGACGACGAGTGACGCGATGAGCCCGGCGAGCAGCGAGCGAAGGCGGGCGTGGCTATTCATGGGATCGGTCTTTGCAGGGAGACATGTCGTTGGCGCGCAACGACATAGAAGCGGGGGACATGAAATCTCGCTGGACGCGCTGGTTCGCGACAAGAGGAACGCGCGCAGGCCAAGCACTCGAGGCCGCCGACGTGACGTATCCGCTTGTGGGCCACGCGTTCCGTTCGACGTGACATCGCCCAGACGCCTCTTCATATTCGCGCCACGCGATCGGGTCGGTCCACACCAGCCAGAGAGGCCTCATGTCGACCACGTTCGATGCACGCGAGGGTAATGCACCCGATGCCGGGTCGCCTGCCATCGCGCTAGGAAGCGAGGAGACGCTTCGCCGCGTCTTCCTCGAGGAGTTCGCCTCGCTGACCGCGGAAGCGCGCGCGGATCTGGGTGAGGATGCGCGGGCGCTCGTTCCCAAGGTCGTCGAGGGGGCGTTTGTGCGTGCCTGGGATGCACGGGCACGATTCCGCACTCCCGAAGAGGTCCATCAGTTCCTCGTCGAGGATGTTCACCACGCCGCCGCGCGTGCGCTGAGCCGCCGCGCCGGCGCCCACCGTCTGTCCGGAGGGGGTCGCGCGAACGCGCATGCGGTGCACGAGGAGACGCCCGAGGAGGCGTGGACGCACATCATGCATGCCCTGCACGGCGAGGCGCACAGCCCCAAGGCCCTGGCGGAGGCGGCCGCGCACTCGCGCCACGAGGCAGCGGAGCACATCAAGAGATCGGCGAAGACGGTGCCGGTCTGGATCGTCGCGGCGATCGGCACCGTGGTGCTCGCGTTCTTCATCCTGGTCGCGACCGTGATGGGCCGCGTGAGTGAAGACGCTCGGTATGCGCGCGCGCTCAACGCTCCCGACGCCAGGCCGATCGTGACGACGTTCGCGAAGATCGGCATGGTGACGCTGGACGACGGGAGCAAGGTGCGACTCGCGCCGGAGTCCCAGGTCACCGTGCCGAAGCTGTTCGGTCCGGAACTGCGCGTCGTGCGGCTTCAAGGGATGGGCGAGTTCACGGTGGCCCAGGGACTCAAGCAGCCGTTCCGGGTCAACGCGGGCAACGTCGCGATCGTCGCGACGGGGACGGCGTTCACCGCACAGGTTCGCGACGACCAGAGTGTGACCGTGGTCGTCTCTGACGGCACGGTGCAGGTCGGTCAGCGCAAGGCCATGACGGAGGTGAAGTCCGGGAGCGCGGTGGTGGCGAAGGACAGCACGGTGCGACCGGCCACGGCGGCGGAGCGCGACGAGGCCGACGCCTGGCGCTCGGGGATGCTCGTCGTCAACGAGAAGCCGCTCGGACAGGTGCTGAACCTGATGAAGCGCTGGTACGGCCTGACGATCCTGGTGCAGCAGAATGCGCTCCTCGATCGGAAGGCGTCGTTCCGCGCTTCGCTCGACTCGACCCGCCAGGCGATCCGCGGCATCGAGGAGAGCGCGGGAGTGCAGTTCGGCTACATCGGCCAGAACATGGCGTTCCGCGAGGCGACGAGCGATACGGCGCCGGCGAAGGGCGCAGCGAAAAAGAAGTAGGTGCGAGGCGCGCTGCGGCGCGCCGTGCATCGGTTCATCGGTTGACGATTAGACGACCGGCCTCGGGACGCAGAAGAGTCCCGAGGCCGGTCGTCTATTGATGAACCGAAGTACCGACGAACGCGCGCGCACGGCGCGCGCGCAGCGCGCGCCTACGGTAGCGTCACGAACTGCCCGAGAAACGCCCGCGCGTCGTCCGTGTCCGTGCGATAATCCCACGTCGTCGCGCGACAGTTGTAGTCACCAGTGGTGACCGTCGCGTACACCACACCGGGATTGCTCTTGAGGAACTTCGGGCCACCCGAGTCGCCGTAACAGTCGCCGCCGAGCCCCGTCGCACTCTGATTCATCAGCAGCCCGAGCCAGTACTTCTGAAGTCCCATGAACTCCGACTCGGACACGTAGCGCCTGCCGTCGTAGCTGAACTCGGGGATGCCGGTGCGCGAGGCCCCGTTGCCGTAGCCGACGTTGTAGAAGATCGCTTCGGTCAGCGCCCCCTTCGCCGAGAGCACATCGAGCTCGCCGCGCTTCGGAAGCGCGTACGGCGTCAGCCCCTTCGTCGACCCCGCCGGGAGGATGATGACGGCGAGGTCGTGCAGGTTGGCCTGATCGTGGCCGTACTCCGGATCGTAGTGGAACGCCTCGGCCTTGATCGCCTTGATTCCCTTCGCGTACAGGTCGGGAGCGAACGACACGTACCACTGGGCATCCGTCGGCGTGTACGATGACGTCACGCAGTGCGCCGCGGTGAGGAACACCGTCGGCGAGATCAGGCTGCCTGTGCAGAACAGGTCGTCGCCGTCGATCACCCCGTTCTTGTCGTAGTCGAACAGCAGCCCGCCGACGCTCGCGAACGACGAGCCGGTGTAGGTGCCGTTGATGATTGGGCTCGCCGTGGACGGCGTGAGCGTCGACGTCGGGACGGGAGCGTCGGCGCACGCCGAGAGGGCGAGCGCGGCGAGTGCGAGCGCCGCGATGCTTCGAATGGTCATGAGTCGCTGGGCAAAGGCCAACAAGGGGTATCGCCACGTACCATGACGGTGGTGGCGGGTGGATGCCAGCGTCGGCACCGATGCTGAGTTGTACGTGCCGTGACGGCGATCGTCAATACATCTGTTTATGACGAACGTGACACTAGGGGGTAGCGTAACGGCCCACTGAAGACCGAGTACCTGAGTACGCAGTACCGAGACCCGGTCAGCCAGCCCCCTGAAGACGCCTCCGGATCGCGACCCCGACAAGTCTGGTAACAACAACAGCGCGTCCCGACAGGGGGACGCGCTGTGCATTCGTGGGAGCCGTCGCGAGAGTCCGGGTACTCGCTACCTCGGTCGTACTCCGTACTTCAGTGCCAGTCCCCGATCACCATATCCTCACGCGCCGATCCGGCGCCCGGTACAGCCTGTCCCCCGGCTTGAGCCCGAACGCGCGCTGGAAGGCGTCGTTGTTCGCGAGCGGGATGTTCGCCCGGTACTCGCCCGGGGAGTGTGAATCACTGAGCAGCTGCTGGCGAAGCGCCGCTTCGCGGATGTTGGCGCGCCAGATCTGGCCGAAGCCGAGGAAGAAGCGCTGGTCGCCGGTGAAACCGTCGATCACGGGGGGCTCCTTCCCCTTCAGCGAGATGCGGTAGGCACGATAGGCCTGCGCAAGCCCGCTCAGGTCTCCGATGTTCTCACCCATCGTGAGCTTCGGGTTCACCTTCGCGCCTTCGAACGGCGACAGCACCTCGAACTGGGCGCCGAGCCGAGTGGCGCGTTCCTCGAACGCCTTCGCGTCGTCGGCCGTCCACCAGTCACTCAGATTTCCCGACCCGTCGGACTTGCGCCCCTGGTCGTCGAAGCCGTGACCGATCTCGTGACCGATCACCGCGCCGATCCCGCCGTAGTTCACCGCGTCGTCGGCGTTCGGATCGAAGAACGGCGGCTGCAGGATCGCCGCGGGGAAGACGATCTCGTTGTTCGTGGAGAGGTAATACGCGTTGACCGTCTGCGGCGTCATCACCCAGCGCACCTTGTCGACCGGCTTGCCGTACTGCGCGAGCATGTCTTCGTACGCCCACTGCCGCACGCGCATGACGTTGCCCACGAGGTCATCGCGCTTGATGGTCACCGTCGCGTAGTCGCGATATCGCTCGGGGTAGCCGATCTTCACGGTGAACTTGGCGAGCTTGTCCTTCGCCCGCGCCTTGGTGGCCGGCGTCATCCACTCGAGGCTGTCGATGCCGATGCTGTAGGCCTCGCGCAGATTCCGGATCAGCTCATCGATGCGCGCCTTCGCCTCCGGCTTGAAGTGCCGCGCGACGTAGAGCTTTCCCGCTGCATCGCCGAGCCCGAGCTCGACCTCCGTCACTGCACGCTTCCACCGTGCGCGCTGAGCCAGCTGGCCGCTGAGCACCTTGCCGCGGAAGTCGAATCGCGTTTGCACGAACGGCGACGAGAGCTCCGGTGCGTAGCTGTCGAGCAGCTTCGAGGCGAGATACTCGCGCCAGGTGCCGACCGGAGTCGCCGCGATGATCGAGTCGAGGCCGACGAGGTAGTCGGGCTGGTTGACGATGACGCCGGGCGCCGCGCCCATGCCGGCGGCGGCCAGATAGCCCTTGAAGTCGAAGTGCGGCGTCGCCTCGGCGAGCTGCGCGACCGTTCTCGGATTGTAGATCGCGTTCCGGTCGCGACCGCGCGCGCGGTCCCACTGCTTCCGGGCGATCGCGGTCTCTAGGGCGAGCACCCGCGATGCGGCTCCCGCCGCGTCGGGCAGCTCGGCGAGGGTGAAGAGCTGGGTGAGGTACGTCTGGTAGGCGGCGCGCACGGCGGTCATGCGCGCGTCCGACATGAGATAGTAGTCGCGGTCGGGGAGACCGAGCCCGGACTGGCCGACCAGCACGGTATTCACCGTCGACTGCTTCGGATCCGGCCCGACGACGACGACGATCGGTTGCGCCACGCCGATTCGGGCGAGGTGCGCGAACAGCGATGGCATCTGCGCCGCGGTCTCGAGTGCGGCGATACGGGCGAGCTCGCCCTTGATCGGCGTGACACCGAGCGCTTCGACGCGCGCGGAGTCGAGGAAGCTGGCGTAGAGGTCGCCGACCTTCTGTTCTTCGGAGCCAGGGACGGCGTTCGAGCGGGCGGCCTCCTCGAGAATGGCACGCATCGACTCGCGGCTGCGCTCGATGAGCTCGTCGAACGCGCCCCAGCGCACGGCGTCGCTCGGGATCGGCGTCTTCTTGAGCCAGCCGCCGTTGACGAAGCGGAAGAAGTCATCCTGTGGCCGGACGGATCGGTCGAAGTTCGTCGTGTCGATGCCCGAGGGCCGCGTCGCCTGGGCGGCAGCCGGGGGCGCGACCGAAGCGAGCGCGAGCGCCACGGCGAGCGCGCGCGTCGACAGCGTCGAGAGAGTACGGTCGATCATGAAGAGGGGCACTCCGAGAGGGCGAGGGGTAAAGATGGCCATCGGCGCATCACCCCGCTGGGATGATCCTGCTTGGTAGACAACGTGCGACCGCGCGGGGCTCGAACGACGTACGCCCGGAGCGCCGTAATGTTGCGCGCGTCGAGCGGGCGCGTCGTGAAGGGATGGCTCGTCCGGGCCATCGAGCCACCAGCCCCTGGAGAAAGCGAAATGAAGATCCGCACCGCGGTGCTCCTCTCGCTCGTCACGCTCGCCCCGTTGGGTACCGCGCGGGCGCAGATCAGCAACCCTTTGAAGTTCACCGTCTTCGCGGGCGCAGCCCTGCCCGTCGGCGACACGCAGGACGCAGTGAAGACCGGATACACCGTCGGCGGCGCGCTCGACTTCCG
>DATFOL010000262.1:0-8083 GCA_035265545.1 Gemmatimonadaceae bacterium
GCTCCTCTGCTGCGTCACGGGCGCGTTGTTCGTGGCCGGTACGGGACAGTCGCTCGGCGTCGTGATCGCGGCGAGCTTTGCGATCGGCGTCACCACGATCGTGCCACAACTGCTCCTGCCCTTCGCCGCCGGCCTGGCGCCTCCGGCGATGCGGGGACGCGTCGTGGGCCACGTCGTCTCCGGCTTGCTGGTCGGCATCCTCGCAGGACGTGCGGTAGCCGGCCTCGTGACGGATCTCGCGGGGTGGCGCGTGATGTTCGTCGGCGCCGGTGTGGCGATGCTCGGGCTGGCGCTGCTCCTCCAGCGGATGCTGCCGGCGGTCGCGCCTTCTGCGTCGGTGTCCTACGCGGCGCTTCTCCGCTCGCTCGGCACGCTTTTCCGGAACGAGCCCGTGATCCGCGACGCCGCGTTGCTCGGCGCACTCACCTTCGCGGCCTTCAGCGCGTTCTGGACCACGCTCGCCTTCCGACTGCAGGAACCGCCGCTGCATTCGGGCAGCACGGTCGCCGGCGCGTTCGGGCTGCTCGGCCTGGTCGGCGCGGCGGTGGCACCGATCGCCGGTCGGACCGCCGACCGACAGCATCCTCGACAAATGGTGGGTCTCGCGCTGCTCGGAAACATCGTCGCGTGGAGCGTGCTGCTGATCGCCGGTCACACGCTCTGGGGAATCGCCCTCGGCGTGCTGCTCATCGACGCCGCGACCCAGGCCGGACAGGTCTCCAACCAGGCGCGCGTGTACGCACTCCCCGCCGAGGCACACAGTCGGTTCAACACCATCTACATGGTGTGCTATTTCGTCGGCGGCAGCGCCGGCTCGGCGGTCGCGGTGCTCGCATGGGACGCATTTCGCTGGTATGGTGTCTGTGCGGTCGCGCTCGCATGTCTGCTCCTCGCGTTCGGCGTCTGGTTCGCTCGACGGCGTCGTCCGGGATTGTGACCTCTCGCACAAGATCCAGCGCCGCGCTATTCTGAACGGCCTCGTTCGACCTGGTAATCCGCACCGGGTCGAGGGGCCGACAGCGAGGGAATGCGCGGTGACGCAGGGAACCCTAGGCCGTCATAGGGACATGGCAGCGGACTCTTCACTTTTGGCTGAACGGCCAGTCGGCGACGCAGTCGACGCGGTCGCGCCCTCGGGCGCGTCCGCTTTCTATGGCCCGCTCGCCGCCGCCATGGAGCGCATCGTCGGACTCGCCGCCACCGCCCTCCGCGCTCCCTTCGCCTTCATCCTGCTGACGGGCGACGACCGCCGCTGCTTCGCCGCCGGCCCGCAGATGCCCGACTGGACCTCGCACGACACCGGTGCCCTGTGGCGCTCGGGTATCGTCGAGCGCATCGCGAAGGGCACGGTCGAGATGCGCGACGTGATGGCCGAGCTGACCCCCGAGCAGCGCACCGCCGCGGCGGTGCTCGGCATCGGCTCGCTGCTCGGCGTTCCGCTGACGTCGGCCTCCGGGGAGAACATCGGCATCTTCTGCGCGGCGGACCCGTCACCGACCCTCTGGAACGAGGACGATGCGGAGATGCTGCGCGGCTTCGCCTCGGCAGCGGCGTCCGACTGGGAGCTTCGTCGTGCCGTCGCCGAGCACGAGGCCAACGAGCGCCGCATGCAGTTCGACGCGAACCATGACGCGCTCACCGGGCTCGCCAACCGGGCCGTCCTGCTGGCCCGCCTGCGCCAGGCACTCGAGCGGCCCAGCCCGCCGCCGCCGCCGCCGTCGACGCAGCAGTGGGACGGCATGCTGGACGTACCGAACGAGGAGCTCGTCGCGGTCTTCTTCCTCGACGTCAACGACTTCCGCGCGGTGAACGAGCGGTTCGGTCATCACGTCGGCGACCAGCTCCTCGCCACGCTCGGACGACGGCTGCAGCAGAGCGCCGGACCCGAGGCGGTGGTTGCCCGACTCGGCGGCGACGAGTTCGCGGTGCTGATGGAGAAGCTCGATGCCCCGGACGTCGCCGAGGAGCTCGCGGAACGCTTCCGCGCCGTGCTCGCGCAGCCGACCACGATCGGTGGTGAATCGGTCTCCCTGACCGTCAGCGTCGGGATCGCCCTCAGCACCACCGCCGTGGAGCTCGCGGAGCACGTGCTGCGCGGAGCGGACCTCGCCATGGCGCGCGCGAAGCGTGACGCGCGCGGTGAGAGTGGCAGTCGGCCAGTAGTGTTCGACTGGAGCCTCGCCGCCGAGGCGCGCTCGCGCCGGCGACTGCAGGACGAGCTCCGGCGCGCGGTGCACGGCGACGAGTTCCTCCTTCACTACATGCCGCTCATCTCCCTCGACACGGGGCAGATCACCGGCGTCGAGGCCCTGCTCCGCTGGCAGCATCCCACGCGCGGACTTCTGTCGCCGTTCGATTTCCTCGTCGTCGCCGAGGAGCTCGAGATCATCAACGACGTCGGGCGCTGGGTCATCCGGGAGGCATGCCGCCAGGTAGCTCAGTGGACGGCGATGCTGCCCCCTGGCGAGATCCTGACTGTCGCCGTGAATCTCTCGGCGCGGCAGTTCGTCAGCACCGACTTCCTCGAGGACGTCGGTCGCGCCGTTGGTGACTTCGGTTTGCCGCCCGCGAGCCTCGCCCTCGAGGTCAACGAGCGGGTCGTGGCGCGCGACATGGCGCGCGCGATGGGTGTGCTCACCGGGCTCCGCGCCCTGGGCACGCGAGTTCATCTCGACGACTTCGGTAGCGGCAACTCGCCGATCGGCTACCTTCAACGCCTTCCGCTCGACGGCGTGAAGATCGACCACACGCTCGTCAACCGGATGGACCGCGACGAGAAGGCGCTGCGACTCGTCCGCTCCGTCGTCGGCCTGGCTCGCGAGTTCGGGCTCGACGTCGTCGCCGAGGGGATCACCTCCGCGGGGCACCTCAAGGTCCTGCAGGAGATCGGATGCACGCACGGCCAGGGTCCGCTGTTCTCACCCGCGGTGGACGCGGAGGGTGTCACCGCAATGCTCCAGCAACGGCCCTGGTAGCGACCACAGACCTGTCGCCGCTGCTCGGCCCCACTTCACCGCAGGTCCACTCGCGGTGCCGCTCGCCCGGGCATCGCCTCGTCACCAATTCGATCGAGATGAGTCTCAAGAGCCGGCTGAAGCGCTTCCTGGTGCCGCGGCTACGCGCGCGGGGGCACCTCCTCATTCCGGCATGGCGACTGCCCGATCTGCCGCTCGAGGAGCACCTTCGTGCCGTGATCGCCCGATACGACGTCGATGTTGTCATCGACGTCGGCGCGAACCTCGGCCAGTTCCACGACACGGTGCGCAACGAGGTCGCCTTCACCGGGCCGATCGTCTCGTTCGAGCCGGTCGGCGACTTTCGCTCGCAGCTCAAGGCACGCCGGCACACGGATCCGGCCTGGCACATCGAGCCCTTCGCGCTCGGTAGCACCAACGGGAGCGCCGAGATCCACGTGATGGAGTCGCCGGGCCTGTCCTCACTGAAGAAGCCCGATCTGGCGGCGATGCGGTCTCTGCTGCCGGCACCGGAACGCACGAACATCGGGAAGATGGAGAACATCGAGGTCCGGCGGCTGGATGAGATCGCGAAGCGCCACCCAGCGCTGTCCGGCGCGCGCCGAGCGCTGCTCAAGACGGACACGCAGGGCTTCGATCTCGAGGTAATTCGTGGTGCCGGCGCGTTTCTCGCGCACACCGTCGCGGTGCAGATCGAGCTGTCCGTGCTGCCGATCTATGCGAACGCTCCATGCTATCAGGACGTCATCGCGGAGCTGCACGAGATCGGTTTCGATCTCAGCGGGATGTTCCCGGTGACGCTGGATCGCGATCTTCGGGTGATCGAGTTCGACGGAGTTTTCGTTCGACGGCCGGTGCCTGCTCCGGCGAGCGCTCCGTTCACCGCGTCGTCGTCGGCGCGCACGATGACCTGATTCGGCGCGGTGTGGACGTCCGCCACGCCCTCACGAGGCACGCGACGAACGCATGACGCTGTTGTGGAGCTGTCCGACATGCCGTAGCTCGCTGAGTGCCGCTGGAAGTAGCGCGCTGACCTGCACCGGATGTGGCGCCGAGTACGGAATGTTCGGGGGAATCCCGGATTTACGCATCGACCGGCCGGCCTGGATCGACATTGACGACGACCGGGAGGCGGCCGCGCGCCTCGACCGCGACCACCGTCACAGCTCGCTCGAGACGATGGTGCGCGCAGTATTCGTGGCGCAGGAGGGTCGCAGCCAGCAGCAGATCGACATGCGCACGCGGCAGGTGCTCGTCGCGCCCGATCGCCTGGCGACGCAGCTCGACGGATGGCTGCGTACCGCGACCCACACGCCAGGGTTCCTCGATCTGGGCTGCGGACCGGGGATGCTGCTCGCCGCCGCGGCGCGAGCCGGCGTGCCCGGACTCGGGATCGACGTTTCGCTGATCTGGCTCGTCGTCGCTCGGCGGATGATCGAGCAGCACGGCGGACAGGCGACGCTCTGCGCCGCGTTCGCCGAATCACTGCCGCTCCCCAACGCGAGCGTTCCGGCCATCGTGTCGCTCGACGTCATCGAGCACGTGGCCGACCAGCCGCGATACCTCGCCGAGATCGATCGCATCGCGGCCGATGGCGCCGCGATCGCCCTCGCCACGCCGAACCGGTTCAGCCTCGCCGCCGAGCCGCACGTGCACGTGTGGGGCGTGGGCTGGCTGCCGGCCCGCTTTCAGAAGCGCTACGTGCGCGCACGTTCCGGGCGGCCCTACGAGTTCGTGTGCCTCCTCAGCGTGCCCGGTCTGGCGCGGCTGTTGCGCCGACACACGCAGATCGAGGGACGCTTCCTCGTACCTCACGTCCCGGATGACGAGATCGCGAGCTACAACGCGCGGCGCGCCATGCTCGCGCGCGCGTACAATCGCGTGGCCGGGTGGCCCTGGCTGCGCTGGCCGCTGCTCGCCGTCGGCCCGTTCTTTCGCTTCACGGGCAAGAGACGCGCGCGCGTCGCCGACGTGCACCACCAACGCGCCCTGCGCCCTGCACGGGCGACGTAGACGTCACGATCACGTCACGACATGCGCGTCGCGCTTTGTCACGATGCGACACAAATCTCGCGGTGCATTCGACACGTCAACCGACATGATTCACGCGTTGACTTTGCGCCTCGTGCGTCGTCATCTTGCGGTCGAGGGCGATACACGTCTCGCACTCGATCGCGACGTTCTTCGTCTCGTTCCGCTCACTGAGTACGATCGCATGACGGCACTCCGCAACGACAATCTCATCACCGACGACCGCCGCGCACGACGCGCGCGGTTGCGGCTGGAGCATTCGAGCTGAGATCGGTTCTGCGACGTCGCCCCGCGCCCTCGTATCCGAACCGATACGGGGGCGCATTTCATTTCTGCACGCGACACACCTCCTCGACTACCTACTCCTTTCAGGGGCTCAAGATGGCACGCAAGCATTACCTGCTCGTGAGCGACTTCGATCAGACGTTGAGCTTCAACGATTCCGGTCACGTGATGAGCGAGATGCTGGGCATTCCGAACTTCGCCGAACGCGTGGCCGGACTGTCTCGACTCAACCTCGTCCAGTCGGGCGCCGAGCTGACGTATCTGATCCTGCATGACCCCGAGTACCGGCGCGTGCGCCGCGCCGACCTGATCGAGGTGGGCCGGCGCATTCGGCTCAAGCGCAACATTCCCCTCCTCACGTCGTTTCTCGAGAACGGGATCGACGGCCACTGCTTCGAATTCTACGTCGTCTCCGCCGCGCCGGAGGACGTCGTGCACTCGGCGCTCGCCGGCATCGTGCCGCCCGAGCGCATCATCGCCACCCGCTTCGTCTACGACGAGCAGACGGGTGAAGTCGCTTCGATCGCCCGTGTTCCCGCGGGCTACGGCAAGGTCGCCGCGCTGGACGAGCTTCGCGAGCGACTCGGCGTGCCGGGCGACCGCATCGTCTACGTGGGCGACGGCAGCTCCGACATTCACGTGATGCTGCACGTCAATCGGTGCGACGGGCTCACCATCGCGGCCTCCGAGGCGCGCCACATCGCCAGCATCGCGCAGCGCACGGTGATGAGCGAAGACGCGCTGAGCGTCATGATTCCCGTCCTGGAGGACATCCTCGGCTTCAACCGCAACCAGATCCGCTCGCTGTTCGAGCGGCACGGCGTGCTGATCCAGGAGTGGGATCGCGTCCGCACCGACTGGCTCACCATCCGTGAGGGCGTCGGATCGATCCTGACACCGGTGTCGTCCTCGCCGGCGATCGTGCCGCAGCCGGCATGGTGAGCGAGCTCGGATACGTGGCCGGCGCGATCACCGTGACGTCCTTCCTGCCGCAGGTGGTTCGCGCCTGGCGCACCCGTCAGACGCGCGATCTGTCATTGAGCTCTCTCGCGCTGCTGATGACCGCGGGCTCCCTGTGGATCCTCTACGGTGCGCTCTCGCGCGACTGGCCCGTCGTCGCCACCAACGGCGGCATGGTCGCACTGCTCGCACTGCTCGCGCTGGCGAAGGTGCGCTTCCGTTGAGCAGGTGGAGCGGACGTCAGTATCGGACGTCCGCTCCGGTCACCACCCGCCAGGTGTCGCGCGCGATGAGCAGTTCCTCGTCCGTCGGGATCACCCAGAGCTCCACGCGCGAGCCGTCCCGATCGATCCGGCCCTCCGTCCCGGTGATCGTCGCGTTCTTCGCCGGATCGATGGCGACGCCGAGCCAATCGAGCCCCACGCAGATGCGCGCGCGCACCTCGGCGGAGTTCTCGCCGATCCCGCCCGCGAACACGATCGCGTCGGCACCGTTCAGCGCGGCCAGATAGGCGCCGAGGTACTTCTTCACGCGATAGCAGAACATGTCGATGGCAAGGCGCGCACGACGGTCCTCGTGCTCGGCTTCCTCGGCGAGCAGCTCGCGCATGTCCGCCGTGAGCCCGGACAGGCCGAGCAGTCCTGACTGCTTGTTGAGCATCGAGTCCAGCTCATGCAGGGTCAGCCCCTCCTTCGCCGAGACGAAGTCGAGGATCGCCGGATCGATGTCGCCCGAGCGCGTGCCCATGACGAGCCCTTCGAGCGGCGTGAACCCCATCGACGTGTCGACCGAGTTTCCGCCGTCGATGGCGCACGCCGACGCACCGTTGCCGAGGTGCAGCGTGATGATCTTCGTGTCCTCGCGGGTATGCCCCGTGAGCTGGCGATACCGGTAGGCGACGTAGCGATGCGAGGTGCCGTGAAAGCCGTAGCGACGAATGCGATGGCGCCGGTACAGCTGATACGGTATCGCGTAGAGGTACGCGACGTCGGAGAGGCTGTGATGGAACGCCGTGTCGAAGATCGCGACCTGCGGCACCCCCGGCCCCAGCGCCGCGCGTGCGGCCGATATGCCTCGCAGGTTGTGCGGGTTATGCAGCGGGGCGAGCTCGATGAGGTCCTCGAGCTCGCGCCGCACGGTGTCGTCGATCCGCGTGGAATGCGTGAACCGCTCGCCACCATGCACGACGCGATGCCCGACTGCCTCGATCTGCCCGACGCTGTCGATCTCGACGCCCGAGTCCGCGCTCGTGAGCCAGGCGATCACGTGCTCCACGGCCGCCGCGTGATCGCGGATCGGCGCGGTGCTCTTGTGGAGCTGCGCAGTGCCGGCGGCCAGGGTGACGATCGCCTGCCCGCCGATGCGCTCCACGACGCCGCGCGCGAGCCGGCGATCGCGCGATTCGGCGATCGCCGGGCCGTCCGTGTCGATGAGCTGGAACTTGAGCGAGGATGATCCGGCGTTGAGAACGAGGATGCGCACGAGCGTGGGTGCGGGAACGGGACGGAACGAGTGACGACGGAGATCCGCGCCAAGGATCGGTCGTCGTCCACGTCCGCGACAGTACCCGCGCTATCCTCGGCCCCGCCGACCCGATTTCGACGTCTTCGTTCCGTTCGTCTGCTTCGACTTCGCCGTCTCGCTCCTCGCCGCCGCCTTCCGCTTCGCCAGGGCATCCTCCAGCTCGCGCAAGCGCAGCGCGGAGTACTCGGCCAGGCACTGGGCACGTATCGGCGCCCACAGCGGTCCCTCGCGTGGCCGCGTCCTCTTCCGGCATTCGTCGTCGCGATAGACGAGCCACGAGCGTTGCGCCGCGCGCAGGCGCTGCACCG
>DATFOL010000263.1:0-7296 GCA_035265545.1 Gemmatimonadaceae bacterium
TCGAACGACCAGCTGTGGGCGCGGGAATACTGACGCTTGGCGAACGGTCCGCCGGACTGCTCCCAAGTGACGCGGGCGCGATGCTCGGAC
Source organism: Gemmatimonadaceae bacterium (assembly GCA_035265545.1). Taxonomy (GTDB): domain Bacteria; phylum Gemmatimonadota; class Gemmatimonadetes; order Gemmatimonadales; family Gemmatimonadaceae; genus AG11. The sequence goes on from DATFOL010000263.1 coordinate 91, forward strand.
ATGGTTGGACTCTCCATAATGAAGGGATTGCCTGCGGGGCCGATTATGTTAACATGTATCCAATATGTCGGTCAACAACCCCTTTCGGACCCGCCGAGCATCGACGACGCCCGATCTGATCGCCGATTCCCTCCGCGAGGAGATCCTCCGCGGCACCATTCCGCCCGGGCAGCCCCTTCGTCAGGAGGAGCTGGCGGACCGGTTCGGGGTCAGCCGGCTCCCGGTACGCGACGCCCTGCTCCGGCTCGAGGCCCAGGGGCTCGTCGAGGTCTTCCCCAACCGGGGCGCCTTCGTCGTCAGCCTCTCGGCCGACGAGGTGCGGGAGATTTACGAGTTGAGGGTTCTCCTCGAGGGTGACATGATCGAGCACGCCGTGCCGCGCATGACGGCCGACGACTGGCGCCGGATCGACCTGGCGCACGACGCATCGGTGAGGAGCGCGGGCGGACCCGAGTGGGCCGACGGCGACTGGCAGTTCCATCGCGCGCTCTATCTGCCCGCCGGCCGGCCACGCCAGCTCGCGATGATCGACACCCTGCGTGGCACTGTCGCTCGATACTGGAACGCGTACAGCGCTCTGCCGACTCGCACCGCTGAGTGGCTCGCCGACCACGAGGCGATCCTCGAGGCCTGCCGGGCGCGCGCCGCCGCGGCGGCCCGGCGGAGGCTCGGCGATCATCTGCGTCGTGCGTCGGAGCTCGTGCTCGCGCGGCTCGATCCGGGGAATACCGGACCGTCCAGCGACGTCTGACGTGCGAGCGCTCGCGGTGGCAGTGTTCCCCACTTCTGCCGCCGCGCACTGAGCAATGCGTGCGGATCACCGTGCGTGAGCTGATCACTCCATCGCCAACGTCACATGGACCGCTTCGCGAGTCGCGTCTACACCGTCGCCGGCGTCTACGGCCTGATCGTCATGCTGCCGCAGTACTTCCTCGAGGATCGCATCGGGCGCGACACGCCGCCGCCGATCACCCATCCCGAGTACTTCTACGGATTCATCGGGATCGTGATCGTGTGGCAGCTCGCCTTCCTCGTGATCGCGCGCGATCCGGCGCGCTTCCGCGCCCTGATGCCGGTGACCATGCTGGAGAAGCTCGCCTTCGCGGTGCCGGTGATGCTCCTCTATGCGCAGGGGCGCGTGGCGACGACGGCACTGTTCTTCGCCGGCCTCGACCTCGTGCTGGGGGTGCTGTTCTTCCTGTCGTGGCGCCGGGTCGGCGCGGTCACGTCGCGAGCGGCCTAGCCCTCACGCGCGCGCGGCGGGCGTAACCAGCTCGCGGTGCCGATCCACCCACCAGCTCCACGGCACGAACAGCCACAGGCCGAGCGTCATGCTGGCGAGCGCTCGCACGCTCGGCGGGTCCCCACCAAAGGTGCCGCCGATGAAGAAGGCAGCGAGCAGCACCACCATCGACCACAATCCCCAACTTCCGACGCGATCGCGGGCGCGCGTGCTGCGCACGTAGATCGAGAGCCCCGCGGCGAACAGCGTGAGCTCGACGATCAACGTTACCGCGACCGAATTCCACCATCCCCAGCCGACGAGCATACTCGATCCGGGCCACAGCGGCAGATCGGGGCGGTGCATCGGCACGTCGAGGAACCAGTGGCTCACCACGCTCGCGCCGACTATCCACGCGCCTCGGCCATAGCGTCGCGCGGCGAAGTACACGCCGCCGATCAGGACCGACCAGATGAGCGCGAAGAGCAGGCTGTGCGAGTAGGGATACCACTCGAAGTCGAGCGTGCTGGCCGCCATGAGTCCAGGCACGATCCGCACGCGCTCGACGCCGAGCAGCAGAAGGATCGGCCAGAGCTCGTCGAGCCACTGCGCGGCGAATACGGTAATGCCGAGCGACGTGCGCGGCGCGGCGCGACGTGCGGCGAAGGCGATACCGTAGTGGCCGAGGAACATGAAGGGCGACTCTGAGGGAAGAGTGGCGGGTGATGAGCGGTGAGTGTCGGCCCGTGATGAAGCCGCCGAGCGCAAACTTTGGCAAGGACACGCACTCCGCACTCGAGTGCCGTCAACTGTTCGAGTCGGTCTTTCAGACGGAGATGCCTCGGCTGCAACTGCAACAGACTGGCGCGGAGGTCGCGGAAAACCGCGAGGGCGCGCGAACGGCGGAACTGCACCTGCGTGCACCTGACTCCAACTGACTGACGCGGAGCGGCGCGGAGGCACGGCGAGCACGCGGAGCACTACTCTCGGGTCGCGCTCCGTGCACCGGCGCACCGCTCCTCTCCAGCCACACTCCCAAAAGCAAGCACCCGGGGGTCGGCATCGAAGCTTTCGTGGCGCCGCGGTCTTGCTGGGCCCTCTCCGCACCTCCGCGTGAGCTGCAGGGCAGCAGTTCTCGCCGTACCCGCGCCCTCGTTGTTCTCCGCGCCCTCCGCGCCAATCTGCTGCAGTTCAGCAGTTCAAAGGAGTGCAGATCCCTCGACTCGCTACGCTCGCTCGGGATGACACCGGTCGCTGCGCTCGCTCGGGATGACAATGGAGGCTGCGCTCGCTCGGGATGACAATCGGGCTCGCTCGGGATGACAGTGGCTCGCCGCAACCGTCGCCGTCATCCCGAGCGCAGTCGAGGGATCCGCACCTGCGCACCGCGCTACTTCAACGTCCGCAGGAACGCCTCGATCTGCCGCTTCTCCTGCACGCTGAGCTTCAGCGGTTTGAGCTCGCTGTGTCCGGCCGGTGCCTTCGGCGCCCGATCGTACTGGTCGATCACCTGGGGCAACGTCCCGAGCTGCCCGGCGTGCATGTACGGTGCGCGCTCCGCCACGCCGCGCAGCGACGGCGTCTTGTACGCCCGCACCAGCTCCTCCCCCTCCGTCGTCGCGAACCGGAGCTCAGCGCAGTCGTCGTCCGCCTTGGCGTCGCTGTACCGGCTCGTGCACGCGAACTCGGCGGCGACCGCCTGCCGCACGCCGACCGCGCGGCCACTGTCGGCTGCCGCGACCAGCGACGACGCCGGCACGCCGGTGTTGTGGAAGTGGTCGTCCGTGAAGCGCGCCCCGTTGTGGCAGTTCACGCAGCTAGCCTTGCCGATGAACAGCGTTAGCCCCGCGCGCTCGTCGTCCGTGAACGCCGACGTCGAGTCGTGCGCGCGTCCCGCGAGCTCGGTGGCCACGTAGCGGTCGAAGCGCGTCGGCGGGAAGGCGATCGTCCGCTCGAACGCCGCGATCGCCTTGCCGATGTTCGTGTACACCCGCGTGATCTCCCCCTGGCGCGCGGCGGGGAGGCGTGACCAGGCCGCACGCCACGCCGTGTCGGCCACGGGGCCCGCCTGCTGGGGCAGCCCCGCGAGATCGGGCAGCGGGCCGAACACCGCCTCGTACGCCGGGCGGTAGTGGGCGGAGATCGTGTGGGCGTACTGGGTGCGGGTACCGCCGTGCTCCACCGCGCTCTCGAGCGGGCCCAGCGCCTGCGCCCACTGGCTGTCGGTGCGTCCGTCCCAGAAGAACCACGCGCCGTGCGCCGTACCGGCGATCGGCATCGTGCGACGGCCGGTCGTGCCCACGCCGTGGGCGAGCGGAGTGCCGTCCTGGAAGTCCTTCTGCGGTAGGTGACAGGTGGCGCACGACACCGTGCCGTTGCCGCTCAGCCGCGTGTCGGAGAAAAGACGCTCACCCAGCGCGGCGGCACGCGGGTCGGCGCCGAACCGGTTCGACGGATCCGCCGGCAGCGGACCGAGGCTCGCCAGCGAGAGCGACCGGAGCGTCTCGCGCTCCTCCGAGCTCCAGCGCTCGCGCCGGCCGGCGAGCGCCGCGACCAGCAGGGTCGCGAGCGCGGCGCAGGCGGCGAGCTTGAGCAGCAGGCGTGAGGCAGGCATCGGTCGCGCTCAGAGCTTGACGTTGAACACGACCGAGTCACGCCCCGCCTCGGCGGCGACGCGGAACTTCACCACCCACCAGCCGCCCATGTTGAACTTCATCCCCTCGACGAGGTGGTCACCCTGGCCGAGGTGCCGCGTCACGCGGGGCTTGGTGGGCAGGCCGTGGCCGTGCTGCGGCATCCCGCCGTCGACGGTCACGTCGCACACGTCGACGGCGTTGCCGCTGGCGGTCTCGAGATGCAGCGTCCAGCGCTGGAGCTTGCCCTTCGGGATCGAGTCGCCATCAGGCTTGATCGTGGCGCGGTAGCGACCCGCCTCGCTCGTGCGGGTGCGCGAGTAGTCGAGATCGGCGGGCGGCTTCGCCATCAGCATGCAGCCCTCGAGCAGCGAGACGGCGACGACGGCGGCGGCGAGGAGGAACGCGCGGGCGCGGGTGGAGCGAGAAACGGTGGAGCGCATATGAGAGCCTCGAATCGGTGAGTGTCAGAAAGCGAACGAGCCACGTCGTGGTGACGTGGCTCGAACCTACCGGTGCTCGACTCGCGACTCTTGAATGCAGAGGCTGCGTCGTTGAACGTAGGGGCTGAGTTCTAATGCACTCGCGCCTCGTCCTCCTTCAGCGGGGCTGTCACCTGCATCAGCGAGGGCGGGAAGCCGAACATCTGCTTCGACGTGCGCGACAGATGTGCCGCGTCGGCGAACCCCGCCGCGTGCGCCGCCGCAGACAGCGACGTTCCCTTCGCCAGCAGCTCCCACACCTTGAGGAAGCGCCGCCAGAGCACGTACGGGCGGAACGCCATCCCGGTCTGCTCGACGAACAGATGGCGGAACCGGCTCGGCGAGAGACACGCCACATTCGCCACCTCCTCCAGCGTCATCGGCTGATCGATGTGATCGCGGATGTGCGCCACGGCGCGCAGAATGCGCTCGTCGGACACCGTCGAGGGATCGACCCCGCCGGTGAGAACATGCACCAGCCGTCGCGCCGCGCGCTCGATCGCCTCGATGCTGCGCTCCTCGCGCCAGGCGGCGAAGATCGGCGCACCATGCTCGGCGACGACCTCGCACGGGATCGTTGCGATACCATCGGCGAGCCAACGCTCGGCGATCGCGCGTCCCTGGCGCGTCTCCGGCTCGATGAGCAGCACGGCGCACGGCTGCACCTGCGTCACGTCCATCGAGTGCGGCTGCCGGGAGGGGATGATCGCGCCGGGATACGACGTCCACTCCTCGGACTCGCTGCCGCGAAACCGGATCCCGGGAATCGAGCCAAAGGCGATCTGGATCGCGTAGTGCGCGTGTACCGGCACCACGCTGCCGCCGCGGCCGATGAGCATCGAGCCGCCGTCCCACGGGACGAAGTTGCCGACGTAGGGAGCGTTCGAGGTCATGGGCTCGTAGGGTAGCGCCGCACGAGCCCATGGTAACGCCGCTGCTGTCAACCGGCCATGGCTGCCTCGGCCCGACGCGCCACCTGGGCGGCGAGGAACGCCGCATCCTCGCCGACGCCGCCGACGAGCGACGAATTCATCCGGTACTGGAAGCGAAGCCCGAGGAAGTGGAGACCCGGCGCACCCGTCGCGACCCCGCGCACGTGGCGCGGCCGGCCCTGCTCGTCCAGCACCGGCGCGTCGATCCACGAGTAATCGGCCGCGAAGCCCGTGCACCACACGATCGCGCTGGGACGCAGCACCTGACCGTCGCACAGGGGCCAGCCGTCGCGCTCGGACTCGACGCGCTCGACGCGCGCGATGCCCGACTCGACGATGGTGCGCTCGGGGATCCCGATCAGCGCGTCGCCACCGCCGCCCACCGCGCGCCGCAGTCTGCGGCCGATCGCGGTGTCCAGGCTGAACCGGCGCATGACCGGCCACCACCAGTCGAACAGGTCTCGGCCGAGCAACCGGCGCGGCGCATGTCCCGTGTCGCGGCCAGCGAGCCATACCTGGCGATAGCGCGCCAGCTCGAGCGCGATCTGCGCGCCGGAGTTGCCGGCGCCGACCACGAGCACCGGTCCGTCGCGGAGATCGAACGGCGAGCGGTACTCGCTCGAGTGAAGCTGATGGATGCCGCGGTCGAGCTGCGCCGCAACGGCGGGCACTTTCGGGCGCTGAAAGGGACCCGTGGCGACGACGACGTTCTCCGCCTCGAGGGTGCCGCGGCTCGTGCGCAGAATCCACCGCTCGCCATCGTGCGCGAGCGATTCGGCGCGCGTCCCCGAACGGACGGGGAGATCGAAGCGTTCGGCGTAGCGCTCCAGGTAGTCGGCCACCTCGTCCTTGTCGGGCAGGTGATCGGAGCACGCCGGGAAGGGCATCCCAGGGAGACCGCTGTACTTCGCCGGCGTGAAGAGTCGAAGCGAGTCCCACCGGTTGCGCCACACATCGCCGACGCGTTGCTCGGCATCGACGATGACGAAGTCGACGTCGTGCTGCTGCAGATGGTAGCCGACGGAGAGTCCAGCCTGCCCACCACCGACGACGACGGTGTCGAACCGCTCGACGCGGCCGTTGCTGCGCGGGGTAGCGGTGGTCGCGAGATCGATCGACGTCATGCGGCGCACGCTCCCATTGTGGCGGTGCAGGTACCGGTCGCACTGCAGCTGCAGGTCGAGCCGCAGGTGCAGATCGAGTTGCGGAGCCAAACGACGGACGCGGTGGCCGGCTTCGGGCTGGGTACCTCCGTCAGGTGGGTGCCGATCAGGATCGCGATCGCGGTGAGCGCGGCGGCCATCAGGTCGTAGGTGAGACACCACGTCGTGTACCACTCCGGAGCGAAAGCGCGACCGGGGCCCGCGTAGTGGATCGCAACGTCCCAGATCGGATGCAATGTCAAACCGGCGACGAGCCACCAGGCCGAGCCACGCACGCCGCGCATGGCGGCGTATCCATAGATGCCGATGCCGGCCAGCTCGACGGCGAGCCACGCGGCGCTCGTGGGCGCATCGAGCGCGAACCAGACATAGAACGCCGCCGCGACGACGAGACTCGCGGCGAGGAGGACACGGGTGAAGCGGGGCGCCGCGATGGCGATGAGCGTCAGGGTGGTACCGTAGACGGCGCCGCTGACGAGAAGGTTCAGGTCCATGGGACGGTGAGTTGGTGAGTTGGATTGTGGGGTGGTTAGCAACTGAGTCACTGAGTCACTGAGTCACTGAGTCACCGAGTCACCGAGTTCACGCTGCGCATCCGCTCGCGGGCACCTGGTAGTCGCACTGGCACTGGCCCGGGGCGCAGTACATCACGCCGCGGCCGGCCCGCACGCAGCGCCAGCAGGGGGCGAGTGCGTCGTGGGCCTCCGGGAGTCCGAGCAGTCGCGAGACGACGCGCGCGGCACCGGGAACGATCGACCGGATCGCCGGGCGGCC
>DATFOL010000264.1:0-6302 GCA_035265545.1 Gemmatimonadaceae bacterium
CGTTCGTCTACGCCAACGCATTCACGAGGAGATCCCAGGTGAGCCACTCCGATGCTGACGTATCCACCGTCCTGCGGCGACACGCCGAGGAGGAGTTTGCGGAGGAGCTCACCGAGCTCGCCGCCATCGACGACCGCGAGCGGCCGCCGAGCTGGCGGCTCTCACCCTGGGCCGTACGCACCTACGTGCTCGGCGGCACGCTGCCCAACGGCTTCGAGGTACGTCCGAAGTACGTCGGAAACGCGCGGCTGATCGAGATCGCCCTGTCGACCCTCGCCACCGATCGCGCGCTCCTGCTGCTCGGCGTGCCCGGCACCGCGAAGTCGTGGGTGAGCGAGCATCTCGCCGCCGCGATCAGCGGCGACTCCACCCTCCTCGTGCAGGGCACGGCCGGCACCGACGAGTCGTCGCTCCGTTACGGCTGGAACTACGCGCGCTTGATCGCCGAGGGACCGTCGGAGCGAGCGCTCGTCCCGAGCCCGATGTACCGCGCTATGCGCGAGGGGAAGATCGCGCGCGTCGAGGAGCTCACGCGCATTCCGAGCGAGGTGCAGGATACCCTGATCACGATGCTCTCCGAGAAGACGCTCCCCGTCCCCGAGCTCGGGATCGAGATCCAGGCGCGACGCGGCTTCAACGTGATCGGCACGGCGAACAATCGCGACAAGGGCGTCAACGACCTCTCGAGCGCGCTGACGCGTCGCTTCAACGCGGTCGTGCTGCCCACTCCCGCGACGGTCGACGAGGAAGTGGCCATCGTGTCGCGTCGGGTGGCCGAGACCGGTCGTGCCCTCGCGCTTCCCGTCGAGAAGCCGCCGGTCGAGGAGATCCGCCGCCTCGTCACGATCTTTCGCGAACTGCGCGACGGCGTGACCGCCGACGGGAAGACCAAGCTCAAGTCTCCGTCGGGAAGCCTCTCCACTGCCGAGGCGATCTCTGTGATGAACGGCGGGCTCGCCATGGCGACCTACTTCGGCGACGGCGCGGTCCGTGCCGGCGATCTCGCCTCCGGGATCACCGGCGCGATCGTGAAGGATCCGGTCCAGGACCGCATCGTCTGGATGGAGTACCTCCAGACCGTGGTGAAGGAGCGCGACGGCTGGAAGGATCTCTACAGAAGCTGCATGGAGATCGTCTGAGGCCGTGAGCGTCCACGTCTACGGCATCCGGCATCACGGTCCGGGGTGCGCGCGCAGTCTCGTCGGCGCGCTCTCCGCGCTCGAGCCGGACGTCGTGCTCGTCGAGGGGCCGCCGGATGCGCAGGGCGTCCTTCCGCTCGCCGCCCACGCCGACACCGCACCGCCCGTCGCGCTGCTCGTCTACCCGATCGACGCGCCGAAGCGTGCCGTGTTCTACCCGTTTGCCGAATTCTCGCCGGAGTGGCAGGCGATCCGCTGGGCGCTCGCACGCGGCGTCGACGTGCGGTTCATGGATCTGCCGCAGATGCATCGGATGGCGGAGCCGGACGCCGAGGCGATCGACGCATCCGCCGAGCAGACGGATTCGCCGCCATCGGACCCCGCCCCGACGGACGCACCGCCTTCGGACGCACCGCCATCGGATGCAGCTCCGGCGGACGCACCGTCGGCGGTCGCGACGCCCGCACCGATTGCACCGCCCGAGCGCGATCCACTCGATCTGTTCGCCGAGGCCGCGGGGTACACCGACCACGAGCTGTGGTGGGAGCATCAGATCGAGCGGCATCGCGACGCGACTGGACTGTTCGACGGGATACGCGAGGCGATGCACGCCGTCCGTGGCGACGACGCCGTGCCGAGAGATCTGCTCGAGGCACGGCGCGAGGCCCACATGCGCACCGTCGTGCGCGCCGCGGTCAAGGAAGGCCGAGAGCGAATCGCCGTCGTGTGCGGTGCATGGCACGCACCAGTGCTCGTCGATCACGGCACCGCGAAAGCGGACGCCGCGCTGCTCAAGGGGCTGCCGAAGGTGAAAGTCGACGCGACCTGGATCCCGTGGACCCACTCGCGGCTGAGCTTCCGCAGCGGCTACGGCGCGGGAGTGCATGCACCCGGCTGGTACGCGCATCTCTGGACGACACCCGACCACGCGGTCACCCGCTGGGCCGTCGAGATGGCGCGGCTGCTGCGCAGCGAGGATCTCGATGCGTCGTCGGCGAGCGTGATCGAGGTGGTGCGGCTGGCCGAGACGCTCGCCGTGCTGCGAGGGCTCCGCTCGCCCGGGCTGGCCGAGCTGAACGAGTCGGCCGTGAGCATCCTCGGAGGCGGTGAGCCCAACGTGCTGCGCCTCGTGCGCGATCGTCTCGAGGTCGGCGACGTACTCGGCCGGGTTCCGGACGTTGCGCCGACCGTGCCACTGCAGCGCGACCTGCAGTCGCTGCAGAAGCGACTCCGGCTCAAGCCGTCGGGTGAGATCAAGCCGCTCGAGCTGGATCTCCGCAACGAGACGGATCGCGAGCGCAGCCGGCTCTTTCATCGATTGATGGTGCTGGAGATCGGGTGGGCAGCGCCGAAGGCGGCCGCGGGCCGCAAGCTCGGCACCTTTCACGAGGCTTGGGCGCTGCGCTGGGTGCCCGAGATGGAGGTGTCGCTCATCGAGGCGAGCGTGTGGGGGAACACCGTCGAGGCGGCCGCCGACGCACGCGCGCGTGACGACGGTGCGCGCGCGCCGGACCTCGGCGCGCTCACGCCGATCCTCGACCGTGCGCTGCTCGCCGAGCTTCCTGGCGCGGTCGACGAGCTGCTCGGACGCGTGCAGGAGCGGGCCGCGATCGGCGCCGACGTGCAGCACCTCATGCTCGCGCTGCCTCCACTCGCGCGCGCGAGCCGGTACGGCGACGTGCGCCGGACGCCGACCGGCGCGCTGCTGGCGGTGATCGCCGCGCTGTTCGAGCGAGTCGTCGTCGGGCTCCGAGCGGTGTGCGCCGGCATCGACGCCGACGCCGCCGCAACCCGATTGCAGGCGATGATCGGCGTGCAGGAGAGCCTCGGCATCCTCGACGACGTCGCGTGGCAAGGCGAGTGGGAGGGCGCGCTGCAATCGCTCGCCGACGACGAGGCCGTGCACGGTCTGGTCCGCGGGTGGTCGTGCCGATCGCTGTTCGAGCGCGGACGGCTGAGCGAGGAGGAGCTCGATCGCCGCGCCGGGCTCGCGCTCTCGCCAGTCTCGCCCGCACTCGACGCAGCCGCGTGGATCGAAGGGTTGCTGCACGGCGCGGGGATGGCGCTGCTCCATCAGGATGGCGTGTGGATCGCCCTCGACCGCTTCGTCGCGCGCCTCACCGTCGGCGATTTCCAGGAGATGCTTCCCCTGCTGCGCCGCGCATTCTCCGGCTTCGCCAGCCCGGAACGACGGATGATGGCGGAGCGCGTGAAGCACCTGCAGCCGTCGTCCATTGGGATGACTGGGCGCACCCGCGCCGCGACGGACGAGACGCCGCTCGATCGCGAGCGCGCGAATGCCGTGCTCCCCGTGCTGGCTCGTATCCTCGGAGTGACGCCACGATGAGCTCTCACGCGAACATGGCCGCCGACGAGCGGCTCCGCCGCTGGCGCATGGTGCTCGGAGACGCCGCGGGCGACGAGCTCGGCGAGGTCGTCCTCGGCGAGGTCGATGGCGCGATGGATCGTGCCCTTCAGGCACTCTACGACTCCGATCGCAAGGGCGGACTCGGCGCGAGCGCACCGAACGTCGCGCGTTGGCTCGGCGACATCAGGACGTACTTCCCGTCGTCCGTCGTGCACGTCATGCAGAAGGATGCGCTCGAGCGGCTCGGGCTGCGGCAGATGCTGCTCGAGCCCGAGATGCTGCGCGAGGTCGAACCAGACGTGCATCTCGTCGCCAACCTGCTCTCGCTCAATCGCGTCATCCCCGAGCGCACGCGCGAGACGGCGCGCATGGTGGTACGAAGGGTCGTCGACGATCTGCAGAAGCGGCTCGCCGAGCCGGTGCGTCGCGCCGTGACCGGGAGCCTGAGTCGCGCGACACGCAATCGGCGCCCCCGACTCGCCGAGATCGACTGGCACCGCACCATCCGCGCGAACCTCCACCATTACGATCCGGGATCGCGCACCGTGGTCCCCGAGATCCTCGTCGGCCACGGCCGCCGGCGTTCATCGCTGCGCGACGTCGTCCTCTGCATCGACCAGAGCGGATCGATGGCGACGTCGGTCGTCTATTCCAGCGTGTTCGGCGCCGTGCTCGCGTCGATGCGCGCCGTCACCACGCGGATGGTCGTGTTCGACACCGCCGTGGTGGACCTCACCGACGAGCTGCACGATCCGGTCGACCTGCTGTTCGGCACGCAGCTCGGTGGAGGGACCGACATCAACCGCGCGCTGGGCTACTGCCAGACGCTGGTGACGCGGCCGGCGCAGACGGTGTTGGTGCTGGTCACCGATCTGTACGAGGGCGGCGACGCGGACGAGATGATTCGCCGCGCCGCGGCGCTGGTGGCGAGCGGCGTGAGGATGGTCTGTCTCCTCGCGTTGAGCGATACGGGCGCACCGGTCTACGACGGACGGAATGCCGCGCGGCTCGCGTCGCTCGGCGTACCCACGTTCGCCTGCACTCCCGACCTGTTCCCCGATCTCATGGCGACCGCGCTGCAGAAGCGCGATCTCGCCGCCTGGGCGGCGAAGGCGGGAATCGCCGTGGCGCGCGGCGAAGCTTGATTGGGCGAGCGCAGACGAGCGCGGCTGTCGTGGGACGGCACACCCGTTGCCCCTCATACAGCACCCAACCGGAGGCAACCATGACGCACAAACGCGAGAGCCAGCACTACGATCCCGCCGAAGTCGCAAAGCACGACGACGTCGGCCGGGATCGTTTGTTCGAGGACCGTCAGCAGCACGACGAAGCCGACAAGAACAGCGAGAAGACGCGCCGTGCGCGCGACGTTCACCGGCACAAGCACGATGTGGACGAGCAGGTGTCGGATTCGGGGACGGCGCACACCGGCAAGCACAAGGGCTGACGATGAACGGCCGCTGAAGGTAAGGAGTACTCGAGTACTCGGTACCGCGACCCGGTCGACTGGCCCCCCTGAATGCGCCTCGGGATCGCGAGCCGCACAGGCCAAAAGCAACAGCGCGTCCCGATAGAGGGACGCGCTGCGCATTCCGGGGAACAGTCGCGAGAGTCTGGGTACTCGGGTACTCCAGTACTCGGTACCGATGTGGAAGCTTACTGCTCCACCAGCACGAGATACTTCGACGGCGCCCAGAACTTCGAAGCGTCGGCGATCTTCAGGTTGCCGCGGAAGGTGTTCCGCTTGCGATCGTGCACCTCGGCATTGTCGAGGCTCTGGCGCGACACGACGCGATAGCGGCGAGTGCTGTCGGGCACCGCGATCTCCTTCACTCCGCGCGAATCGAGGGTGGTGAACGCGTCGGCCGGGAGCGCGCGGGCGATCTGCAGCGTGCGGCCCGGGTGCGCGAACAGCAGGTTGGCGCCGCCCTCGCGGACGATCACGCCGCGCTTCACCAGCTCGTCCTCCTTGCCGACGATGTAGAACGCCTTCGACGTTTCCGTCTCCACCGCGGCGAGCTGCGTCGACAGCTGCTGCGTCGCGTTCTTCAGGCTGTCGATGCGGATCGACAGACCCTCGATCGTCGCCGTCTGACGCTGGATCGTGGAGTTGAGGTCGGCGATGAGCGCCGAATCAGCCGTGAGCTGAGCACGGAGCGCGAGGTTGTTCTTGTTCGCCTTCGCCAGCTGCGAGGCGGTCGCCTGCGCGCGCGCGACGAGCGCGTCGACGCGCTCCATCACGAGCTTGCGGTTCTCGATCTGCTTCGCGAGGGGATCGAGGTTCGCATTCTTCTTCTTCCCCTTCGGAAGCCCCTTCACGCGCGACATGCTCTTGTCGACCTGCAGGATGAAGTCGTCGGCCTGCAGCACGACGCGCGTCAGCGAGTCCTTCTGCGCCGAGAGCGTAGTGGCGAGCAGCGTCTGCTGCTCGGTGGCGACGGCGGCCGCACTGTCGGCGCGCTTGTGCTCGGGCGTGGGACCACAGGCGACCAGAGCGAGCGCGGAGAGCGTGGCGAACGTGAGACGGGAAATGGTCATGGGAGGAGGGGGATGTGCGGGGCAGGACGGATGTCGACCCGACGGGCATGGCCCGCGTGACATCTGGAGGAGGGAAGCAGAAGTTGCGCTACTGTCCAGTACGGCGCGCGGTGATGGCACACAGCGGGATGGTGATCTGGAGCACAGGCGTCGCGAAGCGCCGCTGTGATTCAGTGACTCAGTGACCTTCGCGGCGCTGCGCGCCGCTAGTGACTCGGTTGACTGAGTCACTGAGTCACTGAGTCACCGAGTCACTG
>DATFOL010000265.1:0-5171 GCA_035265545.1 Gemmatimonadaceae bacterium
CTCGCCGTCTCGCCATCGGCGAGTGGCACGAGCGTGCGCAGCGAGAGATGTGGAGGGAAGCGCATCAGCGATGGTCCGAGAGAAGTGAGCGCAGTTGCCGGATGGCCCGGAAGAGGCGCACCTCCGAAGTGCCGGTCCGGATGTCGAGGAGCGAGGCGATCTCGGCGTGCGAGTAGCCTTCGACGAGCTTCAGCACGAAGATCTGCCGCAGCGGATCGGGGAGCCGACGCAATGCGTCGCGCAGCGCGATGCCGTCCGCTGGATCGCGGCGGTCGAATCGAGGCAGGCGCGGGTCGAGTGCCGTCTCGCGGCGGTGCGCTGACCGACGCCGGCGGGAGAGCGCCGTCCGAACGGTGACGCCTCGCAGCCACGCGGCGAACGCTCCGCGTTCCTCGTAGCCTCGCAGCGCGAGCGAGAGCCCGACGAACACGTCCTGCACCACGTCTTCGGCGTCGGTGTCGACGAGACCTGCCGCGAGGCGGAGCAGACCACCGGCATGGCGACGGAACAACTCGTCGAGCGCCGACTGATCACCCGCGCGGAGGCGCGCCGCCAGCCGAGCATCTACGAGAGGGTCGGCGGCGGAGTCGCTCGGGGCAGTGTCGACGGAGATCAGTCTCACGATCTGAGATGGCTCGATCGGGTCGAAATCTTACAGGTCGTCGACGCAAGACGCGCCGGACCTCGCGTGGCTCCGTACCGCTTGCCATTGTAGCTCCATCCAGCGTCGCCCACGGCCAGAACACGCGCAATGATAAACCGCCTCCTATCGCCCCTCCTGCTCCTCGTCGCCCTGTCGACGATCGGAGCCGCGACTGCCGGTGCCCAGGTCCGCCGCAACGAGCAGCAGCGTCCCCCGTCGATGACCCTCGAGGAGTACGACCCGCACTCGATGCTCGTGACGCGCGAAACCGTGGTGCGCCGCGCGAAGTTCCCGTTCGTCGACATCCATGGCCATCAGGACCTGACGATGCCGGACGGCGAGCTCGCGCAGCTCGTCGCGCACATGGACGCGATGAACATGCGGACGATGAACAACCTGAGCGGCGGATGGGGGGCGAAGCTCGCGGCCCAGGTGCGGAACGCCCGTGCGAAGTATCCCGGGCGGTTCACCGTCTTCGCGAACATCGACTGGTCGCGCATCAACGAGCCGAACTTCGCGCGCAACGCCGCCGCCCAGCTCGAGCGCGACGTGAAGGAAGGGGGCGCGGTCGGGCTCAAGATCTTCAAGGACGACCTCGGGTTGGACACCCGCTGGGCCAACGGCTCGCGGGTGCGCACCGACGATCCGCGTCTCGCCCCGATCTGGGACAAGTGCGGCGAGCTCGGGATTCCGGTGCTCATCCACACCGCGGAGCCGGCGGCGTTCTTCCTCCCGATCGACGCGCACAACGAGCGCTACCTCGAGCTCACCCAGTACCCCAACCGTGCGCGGCCGTCGAGCAAGTATCCGCCGTTCGACTCGCTGATCGCCGAGCAGCATCGGATGTTCAAGCGCCACGCGCGCACGCAGTTCATCAGCGCGCACCTGTCGTGGCTCGGCCAGGATCTCGGCCGCCTCGGCCGGACCATGGACAGCATCCCGAACATGAACGTCGAGGTGGCTGCAGCGCTCTACGAGATCGGCCGCCAGCCGCGCGCCGGGCGCGACTTCTTCATCAAGTACCAGGACCGGATCCTGATGGGGAAGGACACCTTCGGCGGTCAGGACGAGTTCGCGGTGTACTTCCGGATCTTCGAGTCGAGCGACGAGTACTTCCCGTGGTACCGGAAACGTCACGCGTTCTGGGGGATGTACGGGCTGGCCCTGCCGGACTCGGTATTACAGAAGGTGTACTACAGGAATGCCCAGAGGCTGGTAAGGGATGGGGTCGTGAACGGCCACTGAAGTACCCAGTACTGAAGTACGGAGTCCCAGACTCTCGCAACGGCTCCCACGAATGCACGGCGCGTCCCCCTGTCGGGACGTGCCGTCGTTGTATGTGCACCTCTTCCAACGCGGATCCCTTCGGCTGGCGAGCGCTACCATAACTCGTTACGTGGCAACACTTTGAATCTTCGCTACAATCGAGTAAGTTACATACGTAACGGGCGATGCTGCCCTCAACCGGAGACCATGCGAGCCTCTACGATCCTCCAGAACGCGCTGCTTGGTGCCAGCGCGCTACTCATCGCGGGCGCTCATTTCGTCCCCGATCGCGATCACAACGGGCCAGTCCTCGACGCTGCCGTCAGCTTCGTCGGTGGATCGCGAGAGACGAGCGATGGTGCGATAGCGGACTCTTCTTTTGAAGAAGGCGCTTTGGCTGGTCTGACCCGGTCGGCGCTGGCGGCGTTCACCGGTGCCGTCCGGCCACTCAGCCGGCCCGAGGCGCTCGAGTCCGCCTTCCGGAGCTACTTCGCCTACAAGGCGGCGCATCCGAACGAAGTTCGGAAGCCCTTCCTCTACTTCGTGGACTATGGGCTCCCGAACACGGCCAAGCGGGGCTACGTGTTCGACATGGAGAGCATGCGTGTCGTGGACGGCCCCTTCACCGTGGCGGCCGGCCGCGGCTCGGCGCCGAGGAACGGAGTGCCGACCAGGTTCTCCAACGCCTCGGGGAGCAACGCGACCTCGCTGGGCCTCTACGTCGCGAAGTCGATCTACGATTTCCGCGGCAAGTCCGCCGGTAAGCGGTACAGCTCGTTGGGATTGCGTCTGATGGGAGTCTCGACGGGCTTCAACGACAAGGCGCTGGCGCGTGGGGTCGTTGCGCATGGCGCGCCGTATGTGACGTCGACCAAGGCAGGGCGCAGCGAGGGCTGCCCGGCGATGGAGCCCGAGCGCGCCGAACGTCTGCTGCCGAAGCTGGCCGAGGGCGGAATGGTCTTCCTGTTCGCGCCCGACGAGGGCTGGCTGTCGCGCGATCCGTGGATCACCGCGGCCGCGAGCTGACGAACCGACGCACGACATGACGAAACGGGTGGGCCGACTGGCCCACCCGTTTCGTTTCGCATCCCTCCGCCGATCGCTCGCGCGACCCCAGGGGAGACGATGCCTACTTCAGCCCCGCCTTGATGCTCTGCGCCTTGGTCAGGTGCTCCTGAACCTTGGCGGTCGTCTTGGAGAGCGCGGCCGTGATGTCGGCGTTCGTGTTGTTCTTTGCCGCGTCCTGAAGCTTGTCGAGCACGCGCTGGTGCATGTCGACCTGGCTCTCGATGTAGTTCTTGTCCCAGTCGGCGCCCTTCTCCTTGTCGGTCAGCTCCTTGAGCTTCTCGGTGCCGTCATCGGCGAGATCCTTCGCGTCGCTCCACGTGCTGTCGGCCGTCGCGTTGACCTTGCCCATCAGCGCGTGCGCCTCGGACATCATCGCCTGGTGGTCCTTCACCATCTGTGAGCCGAACGATTTCACGACGGAGTTCGTCGCCTTGGTGGAGGCGAGCTTGCCGAGCGCGATCTCGCCATTGTCGGCGTTATGGGCGAAGCCGAAGATGTGATCGTTCGTCCACGAGCCCGCGGCGTTCGCGGCGCGGCTCGCCGAGTCGCCCATGGCGTTGGTGGTCGAGTCGACGCGACCCGCGGCGCTGTCGGTGCGCGCGGCGGCGGTGTCGGCAGCGTTGTCCGCCCTATTGCATGCGCCGAGCGCAGCGACGCACAGCGCAAGAGAGGTGGTGATTCGAAGTGCGTGGCCAGTCATGATGCGTCTCCAGTTCGTGGGGGTGCTTACTAGTTGCCGCGGGTGCTCGCCGGCGGGACGCCAATGGCGGCCGCGACGTTAGACGAGGTGGCAAAGGATAGACCAAAGGTCTCATTTACCGTCGGGGAATTTGTCCGTCGAGCCAGCCGAGGCTGCTTTGGAGCGTAGTGGGTCATGAATGGTGAGTGATGCATGACACACAATGGCCTCGAGATGCACTGCATCTCGAGGCCATCACGCACTCCTCACCGCCGTCCCGTTACTTCCCGCGGCTCATTCGATACGCGTCCATGATCGTGCCGTACTTCACGAGCATGTTCGGCACCTCCCACTCCGGCAGCCGACCCTCGCGCAGGTAGCGCAGGAAATCCGACGTCACCTGCGCGAAGTGCGACTCGTGTCCCACGTCGTACTTGGCTGGCACGTCCAGGGCGAACTTGTCGCCGTCGCGCCGCACGGTCACGCCGGGCCACTTGCCCTGCAGGCGTTCCACCGCCGCTGTGAGCGCCGCCTCGTGCGCCGCCGCGCTCACCGAGGGCGCGCGCTCGACGTAGAGCACCGGCTTGTACTTCTGTTCCGCGCCCTGGCGAATCACCAGGTTCGCCTTCGTGCCGCGCATGATCGAGAAGTGCGTGTCGCCCGTCCCTTCCGGCGCCTCGAAGTTCCACGTCACCGAGACGCGCGCGTGAACGCCCTTCAGCGTGTAGCTCATCTCGCCATTCGAGTACACCTGCAGCACGCCGTCCTTCACGTCGCGCGCGAGATAGCTCGGGAATTGCTTCGCGCCGGTCACCTTCTCGAACTGCGCCGGAGTGATCGGCGTCGTCCACCGCCGCGCGTTCAGCATCTGCACGTCGCTCGACTTCAGCGTCTGTCCGGGGAACGCCTCCCACTGCACGAGGTCCACGAGGTGGGTCGTCACGTCGACGATCCCCTCGCCCTGCTGGCGCACGTCGAAGAACCACTCGGGCCGCTTGAGCGGCGCGCCGGCAACGATCTTCGAGAAGTGATGGACGCTCACCTTCGTGATCGCCGGCTCCTGGGTCGTCCCCTTCACGAGCGTGCCGAACAACGCGGGCTGCATCGACAGCTCACGCTGGAGCGCCGTCGTGACTTCGTTGCGCTCCGTCATGATGTCGTACAGCAGCACCTTCTTGCGCGCCGCGGTCTCGAACGCCTGGCGCAGCCGCACCAGGTCGTCGGGCGTGCGGACCATCGGCTTGTCGGCCAGCACGTTCAGCCCCGCGTCGATCGAGCGAACGATGTACTCGGTCTTGCGCGCATTGTTGCCGGCGATGACGACGACGTTCCCCGCGCGGTCGGCGATCATCCGCTCGAGAAAGTCCTTACCGGTATACGCCTTCTCGACCCAGTGCGTCGGCTGGTCGCCGCGCTTGTTGAAGCTCTCGATGCGCGCCAGATGCTGCGCGAGATCGTCGCCGCTCGGCGAGTACACGTACACGACGCTGTCGACGTCGGGATACATGAACTTCT
>DATFOL010000266.1:0-10186 GCA_035265545.1 Gemmatimonadaceae bacterium
GAACGCGGCCTGCTTGGTGCCGGCGGCGTTGAGCAGGGTGAAGCTCTGGTTGAACGTCAGGCCCGTGCTGGTGACCGGGGCGCAGACGAAGCTCTGGGAGGCGGCCGCGTAGGTGCACTGCGACGGCAGGATCGCCGGTGCCACGGTGCCCGCCCCACCGGCGACCCCGACGGAAGCGGCGAGCGCCGGACTGTTGATCGCGGCGAGCGCCTGACCGAGCGTGATCGGCTGGCCGATGACGGGGCCGGTGGACGAATCGGAGCCGCACGCGCTGGCCGTCGCCGCCAGCGCGAGGACGGAGAGATGACGGCGAAAGTGAACAAACATCTGCATACCTCAGCTACGGGGACGCCCAGTATAGGATGCCGCGCGACGTTGCGCAGCGCGGGGAGGCACCAGTAGGACGATCGGATGGCTCCGAGCGCACGGACGACAGGCAGACCTCGGCGCGCCAACGACTTACGGAGACGCCGTCACCCACATACCGCCTGCGCCACCGCCAGATCCACTCGGCAGATCTTCGACAGGATGCCGGAGCTCACGCTGACGGTCGCCTCGCTCGTGCCCCTGAAAAGGATCACGGTCTGCTGGCTCACGGGCAGCGGGCCGACGGAGCCGGTGACGTAACCGGTGATCCTCCCCGAGCTCGGCCAGACTCGTGCGCTCCCAGCCTCGTGGGCTGGCAGGACCAGATCGGTGATCGACGTATTCACCCTCATGCTGACGGGATGCGTCGCCGTCGCGTCTTCGACCGTTCCGGTGATCACGTCCGTGGCCCAGCCATCGAGCACGTGAGGGCCCGAGACGAGGCCGCTCAAGGTGATCTCCTGCTGGCCGTCCACGGCGAGCGAGATCCCCGGCTTCACGAAAGTGCCGGCGACGGCGGTAGAGGCCTTCACCGACGCCGTCGTGGTCGGGTCGTACGCGGACTGCTTGGCGCCCGATGCGCTGAGCAGGGTGAAGCTCTGCTTGATCGTGATCCCGCTCTCGGAGATCGGCGCGCAGACGAAGCTCTGGAGCTCCGCAGAGTATGGGCAGGTCGTCGGCTCGAGCGAGGCCGCGGGGGTGTCGATGTCGACCAACGAGAGTCCGCCCACCGCGAGCGCGGGGATGGTGAGCTCGGCGAGCGCCTGGCTCAGCGTCGCGGGCTCATTGGAACCGGGACCGGTCGAGTCACCGCCGCACGCGACCGCAGGGGCGGCGAAGACGATGGCGCACAGATGACGACGAAATCCACCCAACATCTGCATACCTCAGCTGCGGGACGCCCAGTATAGGACGCCGCGCGACGTTGCGCAGCACGGGAGGCACCGAGCGAGGCACGAGCAATCTCGGTTGCCGGCACTGCCACGCTTCAATTCAGCAGCGTCACCGCCGGCATCGGGCCAACCCACTCGAACCGCACCTGGTTGCGCACGAGCTGACAGCTCGGACGGCCGTTCAGCCGCGCGGGCTGGTAGCGCATCACCGGCACGTGCGCGCGGACCGCGGCGAGGAAGTCCGGGTTCGTCGAGGCGATCGGACGCCACGACTCGGGGCGCACACGACCGCGTTCGTCCACCACGTACTCCGCGAGCACGTCCCCGCTCGTCGCAGCTCCTCGCATGGATTTCGGGAATCGAATGTCGGCATCGGGGTTCGCCGCCGCCGCACTTCGCCAGTCGCCCGTCTCGAGCCGGCGCAGCTCGGCCAACGTCTGCCCGCCGCTGGCTGGCAGCTCGCCGAACTCCAGCGGGTACTCCCGCTCGCGCATCTCCCCGTCGCGAAGGGTGTCGACCGGGCCGAGGAGCTGCTCCCACCCGAAGACCTCGAATGCCACGCGGTAGATGCCGGCAGATGGCGCGACGAGGACGAACGTGCCCCCCGAGTCCGTCACCGTGTGTGCGACGGCACGTTGGCTCGAGTCGACGAGCGCGACGTGGAGGCAGGCGAGGGGTGCGCGGGTCCGCATGTCGCGCGCGATGCCGCTCTCCGCGGGGGGCTGAGCGGTGGCGAGCAACGGCGAGAGCAACGGAACGGTCGCCGCGCACAGTGCGCGCGCGAGGCGTGCGACGAGACGATGCATCAGGAGGATGTCGCGCCGGGCGCTGGTCCTGTCAATGCGAACGAGGCCAGCGGCCGCGACTCTCCCGTATCCCGCGTCAGATGCACCTCCAGCGAGTCGATCGTCACCGCTTCGTCGAACCGCTCGGCGAGCAGCGCGGCGAGCAGCTCGCGCGGAAGCTCGCGGTACAGGTTGAGCGTGACGTGGGGCGTGAAGTAGAAGCGCGGACGCGCGGCGCGAAACCCCGCCGTCCTGATACGCTCGTGCAGGGTACGGAGCGGGCCGTGCGGATCGAGCGGGAGGACGACGATCTGGGTCTGCATGAACCGCGTCGGGCGGCCGAAGCGCAGGGTGATCGGCGCGGTGCTCGCGGCGATGGGACCGAGCCGTTCGACCAGCTCGTCGCGGGTGGTGTCGGGGGCGATCGGGCCCATTCCCGACGAGCCGGCGAGCGTCACGTGCGGAGCCTGGCCGAGCGCGCCGAGGCGTGGGTCGTACCGTCGCTGCAGCTCGGTGATGCGAGCACCGACGTCGCCGCCGATCGGCGAGAAGACGAAGATGCCGCTCTTCGCGCGACTCACGCGCGCGCGCGGCGCGAAGAGCGGAGCACGATGGGGCGGATCAGCGGCGTGTCGTGCTGGCGATGAACGAGGCCGGCACGGGCAGGATCGACCATCGGATGGCCTGACCGCCTTCGGGGGTGGGAACGAGTGAGCCGGCCAGCAGCCACCGGTCGAGCCGATTGCCCGGATGCGAGTGGTGATAACGTACGACCTTGAGACCGGCGAAGGTACCGATCCCCGCGCCGATCAGCACGTCGCTCGCCCAGTGGCGGTTGTTGTACATCCGCGAGACACCGGTGAGCGCCGCGCCGGTGTACAGCACCGGTCCGATGATCCAGCGCGTCTCAGGCCACCAGCGCGACGTCTCGCTCGTGACCGCGGCCGCGGCGGCAAACGCCGACGTCGCGTGGCCCGAGGGGAAGGAGCGGTAGCGATCCTCGCGGCCGAAGCCGCGGAAGAGCTTGTAGCTGTTCGAGTCGCGAGGGCGAACGTAGGGACGCTGCCGCCCGATGGTCCCCTTGAGAACGACGGCGGTCAGCTCGCCGACGATGAGCGCCTCGGTGCCGTGCCAGCCGAGGTCCGCGAGCTTCTCGTTCTTCGACAGGCGGCCGACAGCGTACATCGTCCCGCCGATGTAGTACGAGCCCGGCGTGGCGACGGTGCGAACGAAGGTAGCCAACCCCTGCAGCTTCCGGTTGGCCTGGGTCGACGAGTCCTGCAGCCGCGCGGCGTAGTGATCGTCGAACGGCCGCGCGATGAGCGTGGCGAGAGCGACGCTGCCCGCGAGCACGGCGTCGCGATAGGTGAAGAGCGGCGTCGGTGATCCGACAGTGTCGGCCTGCGCGAGGGCGGGGCGTGGAGAAAGCGCGAGGGCCAAGAGCAAGCCCACGGTTTTTCGGTTCGCGGTTCGTCGGTCAGCGGACGGCCTCGGGTCGGCCACTCGCAAGACGAAGCGTCCCGAGGTCGGCCGTGAACTGAAGAACCGTGAACCGAGAAACGTGTTCATCATCGTTGCCGTGCGGGCCTGGGGTTCGTCGATCAGGGTATGCTCTTCAACTCCCTGCAGTTCGCGATCTTCTTTCCCGTCGTCACGCTGCTGTACTTCGCGCTACCGCACCGGTGGCGCGGGGCGATGCTGCTGGCCGCGAGCTGCCTGTTCTACATGGCGTTCGTGCCGGCATACATCGGCATCCTCGCCATGACGATCCTGATCGACTACGTCGCCGGGATCCGGATCGAGGCGGCGACAGGCACGCGGCGCCGGCTCTGGCTCGTGCTCAGCATCGCGTCCACCTGCGCGGTGCTGTTCGTCTTCAAGTACTTCGACTTCTTCAACGACACGATCGCGCTCGCCGCGCGCGCGATGGGGATGGACTACGCCGCCCCCGCCCTGCAGCTGCTGCTCCCAATCGGGCTCTCGTTTCACACCTTCCAGAGCCTGAGCTACGTCATCGAGGTGCACGAAGGACGCCAACCGGCGGAGCGCGACTTCGGGGTGTACGCGCTGTACGTGATGTTCTACCCACAGCTCGTCGCGGGCCCGATCGAGCGGCCGCAGAACCTGCTGCACCAGTTCCGTGAGCGGCACCAGTTCGACTACGACCGCGTCGTCGCCGGCCTCCAGCTCATGGCGTGGGGACTGGTGAAGAAGATCGTCGTCGCCGATCGGCTGGCCGAGCTGGCGAACCGCGTGTACGACGCGCCGCGCGAGTTCAGCGGACTGCCGCTGATCACGGGCACCATCGCCTTCGCCTTCCAGATCTACTGCGACTTCTCCGGCTACTCCGACATCGCGATCGGCTCGGCGCAGGTGATGGGCTTCACGCTCATGAAGAACTTCGATCGCCCCTACACGGCGCGCGGCATCGCGGAGTTCTGGAAGCGCTGGCACATCTCCCTGTCTACCTGGTTCCGCGACTACCTCTACATCCCGCTCGGCGGGAACCGTGTGACGCGGCCGCGGTGGTACGCCAACCTGTTGATCACCTTCCTGGTGAGCGGTCTCTGGCATGGCGCCCGGTGGACGTTCGTGGTGTGGGGTGCGTTGCATGGCGCGTACCTCGTGGCGGCGCTCCTCTCGACGGGGGCTCGCGCGCAAGTTCGCTCGGCGCTCGGGCTCGACCGGCATCCCACGTTGCTCGCCGCGTGGCAGACGACGGCGACGTTCGCTCTCGTGACGGTGGCGTGGGTGTTCTTCCGCGCCGCATCGCTCGGCGACGCCTGGTACGTGGTGACGCACCTGACGACCGGCGTCGCGTCGCAGCTCTCGGCGATCGTCTCGCGCGATCCCGCGGCGATCGCGTCGCTGGTGTTCCTCGGCTTCGAGCCCTCGCGGCTCGTGCTCGCGGTGCCGGCGGTGATCGCGCTGCTGATCGTGGAGCGCGCGCAGGGCGCGGCACCGCTGTCGTTGCGGCTGCGCATCGCTGGCTGGCGGGCGCCGGTACGCTGGGCCGCCTACGCCTGCGCGGTGCTCACCATCATGACGCTCGGCGTCTTCCAGAGTGCCAGGTTCATCTATTTCCAGTTCTGAGCCGCTGCGGCTGACGCCGACGTTCGCGCCCGCGCAGGAGGCGAGCGTGCCGGCGTCGCGCGCGGCCATGCCCCGTCGCGCGGGCACGCTGGTCGCGCGCGGCGCGCTGCTGATCGCGATCGCCGCGCTGCCCGTGGCGTTCAGTGCGTGGATCGACCCTGCGCGCCTAGTCGCAGCGCGCAGCGCGGAGCGCGAGATCGCGCGGGTGCTCGCGGCGGGAACGAACGTCACCGACTTCGCGAACTACGACGATCGCGCGATCGAGAAGCACCTCGCGCCGTTGCGCCGCGGACGGCCCGCAGTGCTGGTGCTCGGATCGAGCCGGATGCAGGTGCTGCGCGGCTGCACGGGTGCACAGGTGCGCGGGTGCGGCTTCGTGAATGGGGCGATGCAGGGCGCGGTGCTGAACGACATGCTCGGCGTGTATGGGCTGTACGATACGGCCGAGCGGCGGCCACGACACGTGGTGCTGGGCGTCGACCCTTGGACGGAGAGCGCTGTGGGCGAGGGATGGAGATCGCTGGCCGACGAGCGCGCGATGGTGATGCGACGTGCCGGGATCCCCGCGTCGGCGCGGCGTGAATCGTTCGCGCTGTACGCGCGCTCGGTACGCACGCTCGCGACGCCGGAGTACTTCCGACTCGCGCTCTACTCGTTCCGGCGGTATGGCGCCGCCGGTATCGCCTGGCGACCGACCGACCAGGCGCAGAACGCCGAGAAGACCAAGCTCCCCGACGGCAGCGTCGTGTGGTCGGACCTGCCCGCAGACAACGCTGAGCGTGCGGCGGCGCGGTTCGCGGCAACGGAGCTCGCGCACGACGGACGGTTCCACGATCTCGCGCGTAGGGCGCCGGGACGAACGGGTGCGCTCGAGCGGTTCGTGCGCTACCTCGGCAGTGAGGGCGTATCCGTGACGGTGGTGCTCGTACCCTTCCCCGTCGCGGTGTACGATGCCTCGCGGAGGATGTCGGGCGACTCGCTCGCAATGGTGGAGCGCGAGGTGCGCGCAATGGCGGCGCGAACTGGTGCGCGGGTGAGGGGCAGCTACGATCCGCGGCGCGCCGGCGTGGCGACGCACGAGTTCCTCGACGAGGACCATCTGCGACCCGAGGCGCTGGCGCGCATCCTCGGCAGTTAGCGTGGCTGGAGGTGCGAGCTCAGGCTCGCATCACGACCGTGTCGAACAGCCGGGGATCGTCGAAGTGCACCGCGTCACCCACGGACTTGCCGGGCACGAGGAACAGCCGTACCGAAAGCGCCTTCTTCAGCTTCACCGCCTGCGCCGCCACGTCGAGGATAACGCGCTCGATCGTCGCCTGCGGTGTGTCGCCCGGAAGGGGGATCACGTCGAGCCCCGTGCCACAGACGCTGGAGAAGAGCAACAGGTCGCGCAACCCGTACCGCCCTTCCCTGGCGCGGGCCGCGAGCACCTTGTCCTCGAGCACCGGCAGCATCAACCCGGAGTAACCGCACAGCGCGACGGGCACGCTCTTGATCACGTCGGTGATCAGCGCACAGGCCTGCAGCGTTCCCGCTTCGCCGAACGGCGCGCCGGTCAGCGCCTCGATCGCGCCTCCGATGCTGTCGTCGCCAAGCGGTGCGGGCGAGGAGTCGATGCCGGCGTAGCGCAGCCCCTCGGTGCGCGCCGCGGCCGTGCCGATCCGCTCCACTTGCCGGAGCTCGGTGGTGAGCCGCGCGGTGAGCCGACGCCGAGCCTCCTCGCGGTCCGGTGCGCCGGCGAAGGCCTCGCGCAGCACGGCCACCGACTGCAGCCCCACGGCGAGCGAGCTCGCCCCCTCGTGCCATCCAACGGGGAAGAACGGCGTCCCCGACGGAATGTTCGCCGCGGCGGCGTGCTGGAAGCTGCCCATCCCCGTCGGCCGAGCATCGGCCACGGCGCGGGTGATGGCCGCGGCCACACGCACGCCGTGCGAATGCACGCCACCGGACGGCGACGCGATCACGCTGCTGAACGACGTGCTCTTGGTGGAACGTACCAGCTCTGCCGTCCAGGGCGCGAGCTCGTCGTCCGCGCGATCGGCGAGCAGCACCGGGCCGAGCCCGAGCATCGCGCCCGACGCCGTAAACATCGCGTCTAGGGCACGCAGCTCGTCGAGCGCGGTGCGGCGCCCGGCGACATCGAGCGTCGCCACGCGGGGCGGCAGGGTGATGCGCGTCGTCTGCACCTCGTAGCCTTCCCCCTCGAACCGACGCTTCGCCCGCGCGAGGATCGCGAGCGCGCGCTCGACGGCGACTCGATCGGAGAGCCGCTCTAGCGCCACACCTGCCGTGATCGTGCGCACGATCACGCCGCGAGCGGCGGTAGGCGACGCGGAGTGGAAGCGCGGACGAGGGAGCGACGGGATCAGCGCCGCCGCTCCGAGCGAGGCGAGGAACTGGCGGCGTGATGGATGAGACATGACTGTCCTCAACGTCCGACGACGCGGCTTCGCATGGTGATCTCCTTGGACCGCTCCAGATCCGCCAGGAACATCGCCTCGGCCTTCGCGCCGAGCGCCGGATCCTCGATGACCGCGTCGAGCTCGTAGTTGATCGCCACGCCAAGCGGGTTGAAGTCCGTCGACCCCACGCGCACCCAGCGGCCGTCGACGACGCTCGTCTTCGCGTGCATCATCGCGCCCTTGTACTCCCAGATGCGCACGCCGTTGGTGAGCAGGCGTCGATAGTAGCGACGCGTGAGCATCGTGACCCATGGATGGTCGTTGCGCTGCGGGACGAGGATGCGCACGTCGACGCCGTCGCGCGCCGCGCCCATGAGGGCCTCGATCTCGGACCAGCTCGGAACGAAGTACGCATTGGCGATCCAGATCGACCGCTGGGCGGAGATGGCCTGCATCTGCAGCGCGCGCGCGATGCGCATGCGAAAGGGCTCCCCCTCGACGACGCCGACGAGCGCCGGCTCGGCGGTAGCCGGATCGAGGTGTGCGCCACGCGCCACGCTGCTGGTGAACCGGTGGGAGCCACGGCGCTCGCGCTTGTACGACCGCTGCCACATCGTCTCGAACGCCGTGTGCATGTCGCGCGCGGCGGGGCCCTCGATGCGCACGGCAGTGTCGCGCCAGTGGCCGCGATGACGAGCGGTCTTTCCCATCCACTCGTCGCCGATGCCGACGCCGCCCGTGATGCCCACCGTGCGATCGACGACGAGCAGCTTGCGGTGATCGCGGGGCACGAGGCCGAACCAGGCGCGGAGCCCTGGCGGGTTGAATACGCGCAGCTCGACGCCGGCGCGACGCAGAGTGGCGACGAAGCTCGAGCGGATGCCGCGCATCCCGATCCAGTCGGTGAGCACGCGGACGTCGACGCCGCGCGACACCGCGTCGACGAGCGCGCCGGCGAAGCGCTGCCCCGTCTCGTCGGAGCGGAGGATGTAGCTCTCGAGCACCACGGATTCGCGCGCCGCGGCGATGGCGGCGATCATCGCGTCGTAGGTGCGCGGCCCGTCGTGGAGCAGCTCGACGGCGTTGCCGGTCGATACATCGGCGGCGGCGATGCGCCAGAGGCCGCGCGCGAACGCCGGCCCTGCGGGCGGGCCGCCGGTGTCCGGACGCTGCTCGCTGATGGAGGCCGTCGCGTCGGGAAGCGCGGCGTCCTCGGGCGGGATGGCGTGGGCGCCCGCGTGGCGGGGCGTCGATCCGGTCGTGCGGCGGGGCACCCGGATACGTTACGTCCCGGACCTCCGGTGCGCAGCCATGTAATCGTGGGCGTGGGCTTCGAGCTGGGTGAGATCGAACGGCTTCTGAAGCACGGGGCGCCCGAGCGTCTGCCAGACGCGGTGCCCGCTCTCGACCGAGTCCGCGAGCTCGCCGGTGACGAAGGTGACGCGGTCGGCGAGATGCCCGCGGACGTCCTCGATCCAGCTCATCAGCTCGAACCCGCTCTCGGTCCCCAGCCACACGTCGACGAAGATCGCGTCGGGGCTGTGGTGAAGGAGCACGCGCTTCGCTTCGTCGACCGAGCGGGCGACGTGGACGACGTGTCCACGGCGTTCGAACCACCGGGCGACGGCCCGGCCGATGGTCTCCTCGTCATCCACGTACAGCAGTGATGGCATGGCGATCCTTCCACGGGCGGTTCAGTCGATCCCCGAGCGGATGGCTTTTCTGTGCATAGACCGTGCTGCGCGGTAGGTGGGATTGGCCCGGGGAGACCGACCGGTCATACTAGGATATGCTCAACATCGATCTGAGGGGACGCCGAGCGCTGGTCGCCGGCGTGGCGGACGACGGGGGATTCGGCTTCGCGATCGCCAAGGCGCTCGGCGAGGCGGGAGCGAGCGTCTGCGTGGGCACGTGGCCTCCGGCGCTCAACATCTTTCTGAACCTGCTCGAGCGCGGGAAGATGGACGAGTCGCGGCGGATGTCGGACGGCTCGCTGCTCACGTTCGAGAAGATCTACCCGCTCGACGCGGTGTTCGACACGTACGACGCGATGCCGGAGGAGCTGCGAACGAGCAAGCGATATAAGGATGTCGGCGACTGCTCGATCGACGGCCTGGCGCAGCGGCTCGTGGCGGACTTCGGCGAGCGTCCGCTCGACATCGTGGTGCACTCGCTGGCAAACGGACCGGAGGTGAAGAAGCCGCTGCTCGAGACGTCGCGCCACGGCTACCTCGCGGCGGTGAGCGCGAGCGCGTACTCGCTCGTGAGCATGATCGCGCGACTGGGGCCGCTGATGCGGGAGGGCGGTGCCGTCGCGTCGCTCACGTACATGGCGAGCGAGCGCGCGATCCCGGGCTACGGCGGCGGGATGTCGAGCGCGAAGGCGGCGCTGGAGAGCGACACGCGCACGCTCGCCTTCGAGGCGGGTCGCAAGCACGGCATCCGCGTCAACACCATCTCGGCCGGCCCGCTCGCGTCGCGCGCGGCGAGCGCGATCGGCATCATCGAGAAGATGGTGGAGTACGTGGGCCACAACGCGCCGCTCACCGACCACCTGCGCGCGAGCGAGGTCGGCGCCGCGGCGGCCTTCCTCTCGTCTCCCCTCGCGAGCGCCATCACCGGGTCCACGGTCTACGTGGACAAGGGC
>DATFOL010000267.1:0-2421 GCA_035265545.1 Gemmatimonadaceae bacterium
GCCGGCGCGCATCGTACGCGGCGAGCGCCTCGGCGAGCGATCCACCGCGGCGCAGCTCGTCCAGCAGCACGGCGGCGTCTACGAGCGCGCTGTTCGCGCCCTGACCGAGGTTCGGCGCCATCGCGTGCGCGGCGTCGCCGAGGAGCGCGAGCCGGCCGTCCCACCAGCGCGCGCAGTCCACACGCACGACCTCGTTCACGAGCAGCTGGTCGAAGCCGGGAAGCGCGCCGAGGATCCGCTCGGCCGGCGCGTATGCACGGGACCAGGCGTCGCGCAGCGCGTCGAGATCTCGTGCGTCGAGCGCCGCTCGGCACTCGCGCGTCCCGCACGATGCGTAGAAGTAGGTGCCCTCGTCGACGGCGAAGGAACCGAACAGGCCCGCGGGCGTCCATGCCTCCACGCCCTCGTCCAGATCCTCCTGCACGAGGCCGCGCACGTAACTGATCCCCGTGCTCCGCACGCGCGGACGGAACGCGCCGCACTCGCGTATGCGCGAGCGCACACCATCCGCGCCGACGACGAGATCGGCGCGCAGAGTGCGCGTGCCTTCCGCGTCGCGGATGTCGACGGTGCCATCGGGCGCGGCGATCACCGCCTCCGTGCCGAACAGCCGTTCGATGCGAGGCTCGGCGGCGACCGCATCGAGGACCACGCCCTGCAGCGTCGCGCGACGCACCATGCGAACGCGCGGCACCGGGTCCGGTGGCGTGAGCAGGGTGCGCCCGACCGCGTCGGTGACGCGCATCCCGCGCACCTCGCGCGCGACGTCGAGCGCCGGCGCCATGCCGAGCGACTCGAGCACCGCCATGCCGTTCTCGGCGATCGCGATGCCGGCACCGACAGCGCGAGGCTGGGCGACACGTTCGAGAAGCGTGACGCGGGCGCCCGCGCGAGCGAGGAGGAGCGCGGTCGAGCAGCCGCCCGTCGCCCCGCCGACGATGATGACGTGCAGATCACCGAGTCGCATGCATGCCCGGGTATGAATGAGAGTGGGCGCAGTTGGCAGAGTGACGGGACCCTCCTACGAGCCCCGTCGCTCGTCGTGCCGGTTTTCGCGCCTTCGAATAATGTCCCTCAGCCGCAGCGCTCGGTGTCGCCGGGGCCGTAGATCACGAACTCGCCGGTGCCCGTCTGCACGTAGCCGCCCTCGAGCACCATCCGGATGACCGCGCCGGTCACACGGCTCGTCAGCTCGTTGGCGCAGGACGATTGGGCGTCGAACGCGAACGGGACCGAAGGACGCGACGCGGTGCATCGCGTCCTTTCGCCGCCTGCTCCGTCTCCATGAGCACACCACACCCGGCCTCGAACCGCTTCCCCGTCCGCGGGAGACCCGACCATGCGTCCACAGCAGCCCCCACTCGTCGCCCGCGTCGTGCAACGCGTCACCGATGCCCGATGGCGCGTCCTCCTCGTCGGCGTGCTGCTCGTCGCCGCCACCGGCAGCGGTGTCCGCCTGCTGACGATGAACGCCGACTACAAGGTCTTCTTCTCGAAGGCCAATCCGCAGCTCGCGGCGTTCGAGGCGCTCCAGACGACGTACACGAAGGACGACAACATCCTCATCGCCATCGAGCCCGCCGATGGGAACGTGTTCTCACGCACCACCCTCGCCGCGGTCGAGTCGCTGGTGACCGAGAGCTGGCGCGTGCCGTTCGCCACCCGCGTCGACGCGATCACGAACTTTCAAGTCACCCGCGCCGACGGAGACGACCTCTACGTGGAGGACCTGGTCCAGCGCGCGGCGACGCTCCCGGACGCCGAGCTGGCGAGGATTCGCGCCACCGCGCTCGCCGAGCCGCAGCTGGTGAAGCGCCTCGTCTCTCCACGCGGTGACATCACCGCATTGAACATCACGCTCACGCTGCCGGGCGAACGAATTGGCGAGGAGTTCGATGCCATCGACGCCGTGCGCGCGAACCTGCGTGCGTTCCAGGTGCGGCACCCCGACATCCGCGTGCATACGTCCGGCGTGGCTATGCTCTTCGCCGGCTTCAGCGAGGCGATGCAGCGCGACATGGCCAGCCTCGTCCCCCTCACGTTTCTCGTCGCGCTCCTCGTCGTCGGCATCGCGACCAGGAGCGTGGTCGGCACGGTCGGCACGATGGTCGTCGTCGTGCTCGCCATCGTCACCGCGATGGGCGCGGCCGGATACCTTGGCATCCAGTTCACGGCGCCGATCGCCTCGGCGCCGACGATGATCATGACCCTCGGTGTCGCCGACAGCGTCCACATACTGAGCGCGGCGCAGCGGGCGATGGCCCGCGGGCTGTCCAGGCGCGATGCGCTGCGGGAGAGTCTCGCGCTCAACACGGTTCCGGTGATCGTCACCGCCGCGACGACCGCGGTTGGCTTCCTCTCGATGAACTTCAGCGAGGTGCCTCCGTTCCGCGACCTCGGGAACATCACCGCCATCGGCAT
>DATFOL010000268.1:0-2342 GCA_035265545.1 Gemmatimonadaceae bacterium
GCGCGCCGGTACAGCGTCAGCACGGGAGAGGGCACGAACGGCCTCAACTTCGCAACGGCGAACGACCCGCGAGTTCCCACGTGCCAGGGTGGCGACCCGACCTGCCGCGCGATCGGCGTGACGACGACAACACGCGATGACCTAACGCTGCCGTTCTACGTGCAGCGTATCTGGACGGTCCGAGAAGCGCCTGTCACGATCGTCGGCGGCATCGAGGCGCGGATGATCGAAGCAGAAGCTCAGCTCAAGGCGGGACAGGCCGCAGCGTCGCTCGCGACGTTGAACGCGGCGCGGACGACGGTGACGGGCCTGGCACCACTCACGGATCCCGGCACCGACCCCGCCCGTGTCGATCAGTTGTTCCGGGAGCGCGCGTTCTGGATGTTCTCGACGGGTCACCGCGTCGGCGACATGCGCCGCCTCATCCGCCAGTACGGCCGTGCGGCGAACTCGGTTTTCCCGACGGGCGCGTGGCACAAGGCGGGAAGCTACGGTGGCGATGTCACGATTCCGTTGCCGCTGGCCGAACAGAACAACCCAAACCTGCCGACGTCTGCATCGACCTGCATTGACCGGGTGGCCTAAGCGTTAGGCTGGGCTGGATAGGCGAAACCGCCGGCACGCTCGAGGTTGCCGGCGGTTTCTTCTTTGTCAACCCAAGCCGAGCGAAGCGGCAGCCAGGGATGACACTAGCCTACTGCGGCGCAGCCACCCCGCCCGCCTGGGCGATCAGCGTCGGCACCGCGCTCAGGGGCACGCCCGGCGTGACCGACTGCAGCGTCAGCGTGAGCGAGAACTTCGCGAACTTCGCTTTCACCTGCACCGGGTATCGGTTCGCGTCATCCGTAAACCACACGTGCGCCTGGCCATCCTCCGAGAAGATGCCGCTCGTGCGGATCGACGGCTTGACTACCGTCGTCGCGAACGTGCCCGCGCCCACGCTGACCGTCTCCTGCCGCACCCCCGTCAGCACCACCGGGTTCTTGTCCGGGCGGAAGTAGCGATCGTCCTGGCGCGTCTCGCCGACGCGCACGCCAGCCGTCCGCACCGCGTAGATGAACGAGCCATCGTCCAGCGGATTCGACACGCTCGCACGTACCGAGTCGCCCTGCTTCTGGTACTCGGCGCGCTCCGGATAGATCTCGTACGACGTGGTTCTCTTGTAGCGGCCTTCCGAGATCTGCTGCCGATGCCGCAGCGAAGCGAGCGTTTCGACGTCGATCCAGCTCTCGTAGCGGTCGTGCACGCGGAACAGCGGAACGCCACCGTCGACCGTGAAGACGACGTGATACGCCGGGCGGCCGCGAACAATCTCGATGCCGTCTACGCGCATGCGTGCGGAGCCGGCCGGGATGCCACCGAAGGTGGCACGGTACGTCAGCTCCTCACCCACCGCAAACGGCACCGGCGCGATGGACACGGTCGCCGGCTCGGGCGCCGACGACGGCTGCACGGGGCGCAGCTGCGCTGGCTGCACCGCGCTGGCGGTCCCGCCGGTGATCGAGATGCCGCCTAACGCGACGAACGCGGTCGCCGCGACACGCGCCGCAATTGTGCTCGAGCGTGCGCGTTCAATGGGTCGTTCAATCGGACTACGCATTGTGCTCCGTCTACCACCAATGGTTGCTCTCACCATGTCACGCGTTCGTACGCCCAATCCGGACTTCTGGATTGGCGGGCGATTCGCCTCAGAAAGGTGCATGACAGTGAGGTTCATATCTGAACTATTGATCCAAAAAAACCCGCTATTTGAGCGCGCTCAGGACTTTCTCCAGCGCCAGTCGCTCGGTCGGTCCAAGCGATGCCGAAAACGCCGTCTCGACGTCTGCGACGACCATCGCACCAGCCTCGGCCTTCTCGTGGCCCAGCGCGGTGAGCTCGGCGCGCTTGCTGCGGCGATCCGTGGGGTCGTCGATCCGACGAACGAGGCCGTCAGCCTCCAGTCGGTCGACGAGTGTCGTCATGTTCGACGGGACGCACTCCTGCTCCTGCGCTAGCTGCCGCAACGGAATCGGCTCGCGAGCCTCGGCAAGCTGGGACAGCACGTAATACTTGGCTGCCGACAGACCTACCGTCTTCAACGCCTCCTCGAGCCGCGCGAACTGCGCTCGGCCAGCTTCGAGAAGCATGAAGAAAATCGGGTCCTTGCGCTCTGTTTTATTCACATGTGAATCTTATACAACGTGAAGGACTTTCGCAATAGCTGTCATCCCGGGCGTCAGCGAGGGATCTACTCTCCGGTTCTGCTGGGCTGGCCACGAGGCATGCAGGCTAGATCCCTCGCTGACGCTCGGGATGACATTAGGCATCCTCGACCGCCGGCACTGCCCTACGCACGCCCG
>DATFOL010000269.1:0-6874 GCA_035265545.1 Gemmatimonadaceae bacterium
GACGTGACGTTCGTGGGCGGCGACATGGTCTCGCTGTACCGCGACTTCCACATCCCCGGGCTCCACTCCGCGCCGCTCAGCGAGGCGCATCCATTCGCATCACCGGCCCTCGGCCCGCTCCGGAAGCGCCTCTGCGCGATGGCCGGCCGCCCGGTGAACCTCCAGGCGACGACGTCGCTCGTGCAGTTCGTCCGCGACGTGGTGATGGATCAGCCGTATCTGGTGCTGTTCGAGATGCCCGAAGCCGAGGAGGCTGACGACGCCAAGGCTTCGAGCGGTGACTGAGGCGAACCGCTTGCCCCACGTCTGAGCGTGCGGCTCCTCACCTACAACATCCGCGAGGGAGGAGTCGGACGCGCCGACCAGATCGCCGAGGTGATCGAGGCGGCGAATCCGGACGTCGTCGCGCTCCAGGAAGCGAGGGACCCGGTGGTGGTGGAGCGCATCGCAACGCTGGCGGGATTTCCCTTCTGCGGATCACAACCATCACACTCGACCGGATTCCTCAGCCGGGTGCCAGTGCTCGCCCACGCGTGGCGCCATCCGCCGCGGACGCGTCATGCGCTGCTCGAAGTCTCGCTCGCCGGCGGACTCCCGCGCCTCTTCGTCCTGCACCTCAGGGCGTGGTTCTCCAAGTGGAGCGAGCAGCGTCGCTCGCGCGAGCTCCGCGGCCTGCTCGACGGGATCCGGGAGCAGCTCATCCGCGAGCATCAGGCGTTCGCCTTTCACGTCCTCGCGGGCGACTTCAACGCGCTCGCACCGGGCGAGCGGTTCGACTCGTCACCGATGCCGGCGTGGATCCGGGGGATGGTCTGGCTCAGCGGCCGCGACATCGCGCGCAGCACGATCGAGATGATGCGCGCCGACGGCTACGTCGACGCGTGGCGCACGGTACATCCCGACGCGGAGCACGAGCCCGGCTACACCTTCCCCGTGTGGAATCCGCACGTCCGGCTGGACTACGTGTTCACGCCCGCGGCGTACGGCTCGCGGGTGACCGCCTGCGAAGTGCGTCGGACGCCTGAAGTGGTGCGGACGGCGTCGGATCACTATCCACTGCTGGTGGAGCTGGCGGATCGCTGAGCATGAACATGAGAGCGGACGACGGCAAGCACAGTCGCGTTCGAGCGGGTCCTTGGTGAATAGGAGTACAGCTCCATGACCTGGATGACATTCGTCGCGACGCTGATTCAGGCCCTCGCCTGGCCCGTCACGGTTCTCACGATCTTCTTCCTGCTTCGACGGCACATCACCGGCCTGCTGCCACGCGTCCGGCAATTGAAGTACAAGGACGTCGAGATCAGCTTCGGCGAGCGAGTGCGAGAGCTGGCGGCCGAGGCGAACGAGACCCTTCCGGCTCCGACCGAGCCTGCCGGGCTTCCCGAGGGGGAGACGTCCCATCTCGAGAACCTCGCCGAGCTATCGCCGCGCGCCGCGGTCTTGGAGGCGTGGATTCCCGTTGAGCGAGCCGCGCTCCAGCTGGCCATCCGGAAGCGCGTCAAGCTGAGCCGCGATGCGCGCGCATCCGCGCGGGGCGTAGCCGAAGCGCTCCTCGCCGCAGGTGTCGTCTCGGAGGACGAAGCTCACCTGTTCGAAGCGCTGCGATCACTCCGCAATCAGGCGGCACACGCGGAGGAGTTCGTACCTCCCGACGACGCCGTCACGGGCTACATCGAGGTTGCCCGGCGACTCGTCACCGCTTTGCGGTCGCACAACGACGCTTAGCGATGGCAGCATGATCCTTCGCCCATTCCCCACCGACTCGCGCATGCGCTGGCGTCGCCTGGACGTGCCGGGTCGCGAGGACGCGCGGGTCGAGCGCACGGATGGCGGCTGGCACCTGACCGGCGAGCTCGATGTGGAGGAGGCGGGCGTCGTCGCACGACTTCACTACACGATCGACTGCGACCCGCAGTGGCGCACACGCTCGGCGACGATCGAAGGCGCCGCCGGCGGCGACCCGTTTCGGCTCGTGCTCGCGTCGGGTGCAGCGGGACAGTGGACCCGAGACGGCATCCCGGCGCCCGAGATCGAAGGTGCACTGGATGTCGACCTCGGCTTCACCCCCGCGACCAACACCCTGCCGATCCGGCGCCTCGCACTCGAAGTCGGTGAAAACGCGCCCGTGCTGAGCGCGTGGCTTCGCTTCCCCGAGCTTCGGCTCGAGCGGCTGGAGCAGACGTACACCCGGGAGACGGAGCTGAGCTTCCGCTACGAGGCGATCGTGGACGGCGAGCCGTTCGTCGCGCGGCTGGACACGGATGCGTATGGGCGGGTGCTGTCGTACGAAGGACTGTGGGAGGCCGAGCGCTGCGACGAGGACGGCGATACGACGAAGAGGTCTAGATGAGATCGTGTTCGGTGACTGTGATCGCCGTAGTGGCGCTCGCCATCGCGGCGTCTGCGACGCGCGCGATCGCGCAACAGGTCCAGCCCAGCCCGGACTCACTCGAACGTGAGCGAAGTGCACCGACGCTCGCCAAGCCAGCCACGAAGCTTCCGCCGCGACGCTGGGTCCATCCCGCCGACGAGGTGCCCGAGATGTGGCTGGAGTTGCTGCCCGATGGGAAGGCGCGGCTCATCGGCGGTCTGACGTTCCACAACCCCGCGCGTTGGACGTACGACGCGAGCGCTGGGGAGCTGCGACTCAAGCTCGCGCGGGTCAATGCCGACACACGCGCAGTGTTCGAGGACGGAGTGCGGCGTGGTCACGCGCTCCGCTACCAGCCAGCCGACTCGGTCCTCGTGCTCCGTTGGCGGCCGGGCGTCGGCCGGCTGTGGCTCGCGGGCTACTTCTTCATGGCTGACAGCACGCCGCGCCTGCCGCTCCGCGGGAGATGATCGCCGAGCGCGTTCGCGAAGGCCTTCCCGCGGAGCTGCGGCCCAGATACTTCGTCTGGGCCGGCACCCGCTTCGTTCGCCTGGGCTCCCTGGCGCGGTGAGACCATCGACGCTCGGACGCGCTCAACGTGCTGACGAGATCGTGGTGTACTGCGAGGAGTCGGGCGTCGAGACCGGTGAGCCCGGTGCTGCGGTCGGGTAAGTGGGTGCATCCGAATAGCTGCTGCATGCCGCCGCAAGCGCGATGAGGGTGGCCAAAGCTGCGCGGACGAGTGGGCTCTTCATACGTTCCTCGATCCTGATGGATGTATTGCAAGTCGTGCGTTCCTCGGGGAACCAGCCGCGAATGCCGAACGCATTGGTAGTCGGGCGATGATCGAAGCTTCTAGCACCTTGCATAGAGGTAGAGGGCGCGAGCGCTCACATCATTCCCTCGTGCCGCGAGTCGCGAGGCCGTCGTCGCGCGGTCGCGTCCCGCGGTCGCGTCCCGCTTCCTCCCGTTCCGTCTTGACCGCGGGATTCGCGCTGGCTACGGTTGCCGCGCTTCGAATGGAGTAGCGATGAACGATCACGACGATCACCGCGCGCACGCCGCTGGCAACGAGCGACTCGGCATGAACGAGCCGATCTCGCGCCGCGATTTCATCAACGGCACCCTCGCGGCCGGCGCGGGTGTGTGGCTGAGCGGCCGAATGCCCGACATGGAGACCGCGGCCGACGCATGGACGGGCTACGGCGGCGTCGGCGAGTACAGCCGGTCGAACGGCAACACCTACGACGTGATGAGTGTCGCGCACGCCATGCGCGACGGACAGTTCGAGCGTGCGGCCGCGCGCGCGACGGACACCAGGGAGATGTACGATCTCGCGGTGGTGGGCGGTGGGCTGAGCGGGCTCGCCGCGGCGGTGTTCTTCCAGAAGCGCACCGGCGGTCGCTGTCTCGTGCTCGACAACCACGCGATCTTCGGCGGCGAGGCGAAGCGCAACGAGTTCCTCGTCGATGGGCAATCGGTCGTCGCGCATCAGGCGTCGGCAATGTTCCCGGTGCCGAAGCAGGGCGGCTACACCGCCAGCTTCTATGAGATGATCGGGATGGACCGCTCCCACTTCGACTATCAGCGCTGGAGCGGCGCGTCGCCCGAGATGCCGCTCGCCCAGACGCCGTACGGCTCGTCGAAGAACTACGGCTTCTACTTCGGGCCGCGGTTCGGCCAGCGGCCGGGTGTGTGGGTGATCGACCCGTGGGGACGGAAGCTGGAGGGCGCGCCGCTGAGCGACGAGGTGAAGGCGGAGCTGATGCGGTATCGCACGGTCCGCGACGGCGGCCCTCGGCCGCAGTCGGAAGGAGACGCGATCTCGCGACAGCTCGACACCATCACGCTCGAAGAGCACCTGATGGCGCGGCACCACATCAGCCGCGAAACGGTGCGCAACTTTCTGTCGCCGGTCGAGGGCGGCGGCTACGGTCTCGGACCGGACGTGCTGTCGGCGTACTGCGCCTACGCGCCCGAGACCGAATGGCCGGGCGAGGGCGACGAGGCGCTGGGCGACCAGATGTTCCCCGACGGGAACGCGGGCTTCGCGCGGTTGATGGTCAAGACCCTCATCCCCGACGCGTTCCCCGGCCCGCGCACCGTCGAGGCGGTGTGGCGCAACCCCGTGCGCTTCGCCGCGCTCGATCGCCGAGGACAGCCGACGCGCATCCGCCTCAGCGCGACCGTGGTGCGCGCGGAGCACGCGGGTGATCCGGCGCGTGCGCCGCACGTGACGCTCACCTACACGAAGGGTGGACGTCTCTTCAAGGTCAGAGCGCGCAAGGTCGTCATGGCAGGGGGCAGCTGGACGACCAAGCACATCGTGCGCGATCTGCCCGCCAGCCATCGCGAAGCGTACGCGCAGTTCTATCGGTCGCCGTGCCTGATGGCGAACGTCGCCGTGAGGAACTGGCGCTTTCTCTACGGCATGGGGATGACCGGCGCCCGCTGGTTCGAGGGTATCGGGAACTATCTCTCGTTGCGGAAGATGGCCACCGTCGGCGGCAGTGAGAGGTTCGGTCCGGACTCGCCGACGGTGCTCACCATCAAGATCCTGTTCGCGCAGCCCGGTCTCCCGATCGGCGAGCAGGGGAGCCGAGGACGCGCCGAGATGCTCGGCAAGTCGTTCGCGCAGTACGAGCGCGAGCTGCGCCAGCAGCTCGGCGACATGTTCGCATCGGGTGGGTTCGACCCACGGCGCGACATCGCG
Source organism: Gemmatimonadaceae bacterium (assembly GCA_035265545.1). Taxonomy (GTDB): domain Bacteria; phylum Gemmatimonadota; class Gemmatimonadetes; order Gemmatimonadales; family Gemmatimonadaceae; genus AG11. Next base: position 5,085 of record DATFOL010000269.1, read on the forward strand.
GGAATCATCCTCAACCGGTGGGGACACGCGTACGTCAATCCGCAGCCCGGGTTCTTCTTCGGCGTGGACGGGAAGCCGGCGCCGCGCGACGTGCTGCGCAACCAGCCGCATGGACGGATCACGTTCGCCAACACGGATCTCTCGGGCGCGATGGATCACCGCAACTCCATCCTCGAGGCGGATCGGGCGGTGAAGCAGCTCGCCTCGGCCTGACCGCCGACGTGCGGATCATCGAGACCGACTCCCGCCTCGTGCTGCGTGACGTGCCCCGTGTGCTCTGGGCGTTCGGGCTCGTGTTCGTGGCGAGCGGACTGTTCGTGCTCACCATACCACTCTGGTCGCCGGAGTGGCACGGCTTCCGGCTCCTCGAGCGGCTCGCCGTGCTCGCGATCGGCGCCGCTCACGTAGGAGGCGGACTGTTCACGACGAATCAGGCGCGGGCGACGGTGACGGACTTCGAGCGTACGGACGGGCGCGGCACGCAACGCATCCGTCGGCTCTGGACGCGGTGGCAGGGGGCGCACGGCGCCGCGCGCACCGAGTTCGCCCTCGCCGACGCGCGCGCGGTCGAGATCGTACAGTCCAGGGACGGCGACGGCGACCCGATGTACCGGCTGCGGCTCTGGTTGAAGGGGAGCGACTCGCTCTGGCTCCAGGCGCAGCCGGCGCACGGCGAAGCGGCGGCGCGGGAGCGGGCCGCGCACGTGCGGCGCTTTCTTCGCCTCGACGATCCGCAACCCGTCGACGCGAATGCATCATGACGACACGCGACGACGCGCGCCTGTTCACGCCCGACGAACGCGTTGCGCTGCGTGACGCGCTGATCGACGCTGCCCGTCGCGACGCACGCATCTCCGGTGTCGCGTTGACGGGATCGGGTGCGCTCGACGCCGAGGACCGGTGGTCGGACGTCGACCTGGCGTTCGGTGTGGCTGCGGGCACGGACCGCGCCGCACTGATTACCGAGTGGACTGATCGGATGTATCGCGCGCACGAAGCCGTCCATCACATGGACGTGGCGGCGGGCGCGGCGCTGTTCAGGGTCTTCCTGCTGCGCAGCACCCTCCAGGTCGATCTCGCCTTCTGGCCCGAGGCGGAGTTCGGCGCGATCGCACCGACCTTCCGTCTGGTGTCGGGCACGGCGCGAGAGCGGCCCCGATCGCCGTCGCCGTCGGCGGATGGCCTCGTCGGAATGGGCTGGCTCTACGCACTGCACGCGCGGTCGAGCATCGCGCGCGGCAAGGTATGGCAGGCGGAGTACATGATCAGCGGCGTTCGCGACCACGTGCTCGCGCTGGCGTGCCTGCGCCACGGAGCTCCCGCGGTGCAGGGACGCGGCATGGACAGCCTGCCGCGCGAGCTCACCGAGACGTTCACCGGCGCGCTCGTCCGCTCGCTCGAACCGGCCGAGCTCCGGCGTGCGTTCACGTGCGCGTGCGAGCTGCTGCTTGCGGAAGTGGAGGCTGTGGACGCGGCGCTCGCGCGTCGGCTGAAAGAGCCGCTTCTCGAGCTCGCGAGCGCGAGCGACTCAGATGAGATGAGATGACATGAAACCTTCACGCTGCCCGGCATGAGCCCGAAGGCGCTCGAGATCCTGCGTTCGGCGCTCGAAGCGAGCGGTCGCACTTTTCGTCGGAGCTGACGGAACGACCGCACTCCGAGTGCGTGGCGAGCATGCTTCCATCGTCCTAGAATTCGGAGCATGAAGACCCAGTACTACACCGCGTGCAGCCTCGACGGCTTCCTCGCCACGGTGGACGACTCGCTCGACTGGCTGTTCCCGCTCGGAG
>DATFOL010000270.1:0-6964 GCA_035265545.1 Gemmatimonadaceae bacterium
GCCCGAGTTGCGCACCTTGCCGACGTTGATGAAGCGGTTCGGGCTGGTGCCGAGCGAGGGCGCGTTGTTGACGTTCACCAGCGCGTCCTTCGTCAGCTTGTTGTAGTGCGTGTACTCGACGCCGATGCGGTCGCCGAACAGTCCGAGGTCGAGGCCGAGCTCACGCTCCGTGGATTTCTCCGGCTTGAGATTGCTGTTCCCCGCTCCGCCGATCGTGAACGCCGGCACATCCGCGCCCTGGATGATCGACGTGACGGGCCGGTAGTACTGCTCGGCGGCGAGATAGCCCGGGTTCTGACCGGCCGAGCCGACAGCGGCACGGAGCCGGAGCTGCGAGAGCGCGGGGATCTTCGGAAAGAACTCCTCCTCGCTGGCCACCCAGGACGCGCTCACCGACGGATAGATGACACGATCGAAGTTGGTGCCGAAGGCGCTGTTCTTGTCCGAGCGCAATGAGCCGGTGAGGAAGAGCTTGTCGCGCCAGGCGAGCTGCTCGCGCCCGAGGAAGCCGAGCGTCCGGATGTCGTTCGTCAGCTCGGCCACGGCGAAGCGTGAGGCGGTGCCGGCCAGGGACGTGCTGCCCGACAGCAGCTTGGCGCCGAAGGCATCGGTGCGGTGGAAGCCGACGTCGGTGTACTGTGATCCGACGGTGGTCGTGAGCTTGAGGGCCGGCGTCGCATCCCACGTCCCCGTGGCGTTCAGGCTGGCCGTGTAGTTGAAGATGTTCGCGTTGTACACGCCGCGATAACCTTCCTGGTTCGCCGGATCCGAGAGCAGCACATCGGGGGGAAGCGTCTGGGTGTCGGCGCGGTTGTTGATGTCGGCCCCGAACGTGCCGTTCATCACGAACCAGCTGGTCGGCGTCCAGTTGCTCGTGAGCCCACCGACGAGGCGCTGCACCTTCTGGCGGACGTCGATGTTGAAGAAGTCGTACGGGCTCAACCCGCGGTTGTAGTAGCCGAAGCTCACCGAGTCGGTGCCGCCGGAGCAGAGGCCGGGGTGCTTGGATACCTCACCGGGCGCGCAGTTGGCCGCGTTGCCCAACATCGACGCCGAGACGACACCGTAGGAGTTGTTGTCGTTCTGCGGCCGCCGCAGCTCGCTGTTGGTAAAGCCGATGTTGAGCTGCGCGTCGAGGGTGCGGTGAAGCTGCGAGCGCACGTTCGTGCGCAGGTTCATCCGCTGCAGCCCGTTGGTCGGCACCACGTTCTGCTCCTTCTGGTACTCGGAGGAGATGAAGTACGTGATCGCATCGGCGCCGCCGCTGACGTTGAGGCCGAGCAGCCGCCGATCGCCATCCTGGAGAATGCCTGCCGACTTGATCGGGATGTTGGAGACCGTCGAATCGACCGCCACGCAGGCCGTCGCGGTCCCCGAGGTGCGCGAGTACAGGCTGCAGTTGGTGCGCAGCTCCCCGCTCGCAGTGTGTCCGAACGAGCGGTAGTTGGGCGGATACTCGTTGATGTCGGTCAGCCGGCCGACTTCGCCGAAGCCCTCCCAGCGCGTCTTGCCGGAGCGGCCACGCTTGGTGGTGATCTGGATGACGCCGTTCGACGCCGCGGTGCCGTACAGGGCGGCGGCGGCCGGGCCCTTCACCACCTCGATGGTCTCGATCTCCTCGGGATTGATGTCGTTGATCCGCGACGGGAACTGGCCACCGACGTCGATCGGCGAGGATTCCGGCGTGTTGTCGAGCCGGACGCCGTCGACGATGATCAGCGGCTCGTTGGAGAGCGAGATGGAGTTGGAGCCGCGGATGCGCACGCGCGTCCCGGCGCCGCTCTCGCCAGCGGAGGTCTGCACGACGACGCCGGGCGCGCGAGAGCTCAGCGCGTCGGAGAAGGTGCTGACGGCCGCAGTGGTGATCTGCGACGCTTCGATCATGGCGGTGGACGCGCCGTTCTCGCGCCGGCGCTCGGTCTGGCCGGTGGCGGTGACGACCACCTGATCCAGCGTCGTCACGGCCTGCGCCAGGGTGAAGTCGGCGGTCGCGCCTTCGGCGCTCACGGTCACGGAACGCGACTGCGGCGCGTAACCGAGGAGTTGAGTCGCGATCTGAACCGTCCCGGCCGGGACGGCGGCGATGCGATAGCGGCCGGCCGCGTCGGTCATCGCACCGCGCTGGGTGCCGACGACTCGAACCTGCACGCCGGCGATCGCGCGCTCGGTGCCGCGTTCGCGAACGGTGCCCGATACCGCGCCGGCGGTCCCCTGCGCGGCCGCGGACGAGGCGAGCACGAGGAAGGTAGTGACGAGCAAGACAAACGATCGGGGCATCTTGAGCTCCTTGGGAACGGAGACGGCAGTACGACGGTGTTCGTCGCACCGTGAGTGGAACACCCGAAGCCCGAAACGTCTCGTCACGGCGATGCAGCGAGGACGTGTGGTGGTGCAGGGAGGGGCCGTGGTTGAGCGGCGAGCAGTAGGACTCCCCGAACGTCGGTGACTCGGTGACTCAGTGACTCAGTGACTCAGTGACTCAGTGACTCAGTCAACCGAGTCACTAGCGGCGCGCAGCGCCGCGTAGGTCACTGAGTCACAGGCGCGCGCATCGCGCGCCGCCTCACACCGAGTCACAGGCGTGCGCGCATCGCGCGCCGCCTCACGGCGTCAGCTCGATCAGCGCCTCCAGATCTCGCCGTCTCGCACGGGTCAGCCGCAGTCGCGTCGTATCCTCGAGCACGAGCGTGTGATCGCCGCGCGCCGCCATGCGGATCTCACGGATGCGCGAGAGGTTCACGATCGCCGAGCGGTGCACGCGCGCGAAGCGTGCGGGGTCGAGCCGTTGCGCGAGTGACCGCAGCGGCTCGCGCAGCAGGTGCACGCGTCCGCCCACGTGCAGCTTCACGTAGTAGTCGGCGCCCTCGATCCAGTCGATCGACGCGACGGGGATGAAGTACGTGCGCCCCGTCTCGCGGATGGCGACACGCGTGGCGCGGCCGCCGGCCGGCGCCGGCGCGCCGACGGGGAGAGAATGGAGCGTGAGGATGTCAGCGCCGGGTTCTACAACTCGGGGCGACTCTTCCAGTTTGGGGTCGCTGACACCTCGTACTCGTTGGATCCGCTCGACCGCGTCGCTCATCGTCGCGCCTCCGCCGACTGATCCTCCGCTTCCCGCCACGCGACCCAGAGGTCGGTGAGGAACCGCTTGACCGTCGCACGCACCGCGGCCAGGTGCACCCGCTTCGCCGGCCACTCCGCATGGGTCGACGCGAGGTGCGCCTTGCGCTCGTCGTACACCTCGCGATACGGACCACCGCAGCGTACGAACGACACGCCGATGAGGTAGCAGATCGTCTTCGCCTGGAGATCGTACGCGGCGCGCTCGCCGCGGCGTGGCCGGCCCTGCGCAACGCGCACCGTACCGGCCACGCCGCGCGGCCGCAGCGCGCCGGCGCATGTACCGCGCTGGCCCGCCGCCGAGTGCGGCGCCGCCACGCGCGTGCCGGGCGCGACGAACACGCGTGCGCCGCAGCGCTCGCACACCAGCTCCTCGGCCGGAACGGTGCCGAGCCCGCAGTACGCCCAGAACGACGCCGGCGATGGCGCGCGCGAGATGTCGAGCCGCGAGAGCAGCCGCGCCGCGAGCACGCTCCCGATGCCGCGCACCCCCTGCAGGAATGGCCACGCCGGGTGCCGCGCGATCAGCGCCTGCATCTGCGCGCCCATCTCACGCTCCTGCTCCCACGCGTTCGCGTACAGCCGGCCAAGGATCGGCACCGGCCCACCACCCGTCGCGCGGATCTCCCGCAGCAGCGCGTCGGGGTCGCCGTCCGGATCCTCGTTCACCACCGGTCCCCACCGCACGTCGCGACGCTGGAGGATGGCGCGCAGCTGCTCGCCGTAGCGCAGCCGGTCCCGTTGCGCGCGCTCGTACCCCGACGCCGCCAGCTCGAGCAGAGCCTCGGCTGCCACCACGTGCCGTGCGGCCGCATCACCGCGATCCATCATCCGCGAATCCCCGTCGACAAGTCTGTGCACGAATCGAGGGTACGCGTCGGGGGCATGGCAGCCCACCAGTTTGTGACGACCCGCATCGGAGCGCTGGCGGGCGGTGTCCAGGCGGGACGATCCGTAGAAGCCGCTATGGCGGGTGGGGGGTGGGGGGTGACCGATCAGCGGTTCTCGGTTTCTCGGTTATCGGTTGTCAGCCGGCCTCGGGAAGTCCCTGCGTCCCGAGGCCGGGCCGAGAACCGAGAACCGACAACCGAAGACTCTACTCGTCCACCTGCCTCTCCCCCGTCTCCCCCTGATCGCCGAGCATCCGCCCCAGGAATTCCTCCCGGAAGTTGCGCGAGAGCCTGAGCTTGGTTCCGTCGCGCAGCAGCACCACCGCGTCGCCGCCGAACCATGGCTCCAGTCCCACCACGCGGTCCACGTTGACGAGAAAGCGCCGATGGATGCGCGCGAAGCGCGCCGGGTCGAGCTCCTCCTGCAGCCGGTTCGCCGTCGTCCGGATCAGGTAGGTGCTCTTGCCGACGTGCACCCGAACGTAGTTCCCGTCGGTCTCGAACCAGTCGACGTCGGCGATCTGGAGGATGCGGGTGGCGCCATCGCTCTTCACGGCGACGCGCTCGAAGTACGGCGACGCGGCCCTCGGCGCGCTCTCGCCCCGCTGCGAGAGCACTTCGGCCAGCAGCCGACGCAGCTGCTGCTCGCCCGGATACCCTTCCCGTCGCGTCGCGCTCAGGTGGGCGCGCGCGCGCGCGAGCGCGCCATCGAACCGCTCACCCTCGAACGGCTTGAGGAGGTAATCGAACGCGTGCACCTCGAACGCGCGCAGTGCGTACTGGTCGAAGGCGGTCACGAACACCACCGAGGGCATCCGGTCGGCGCCCACCTCGGCGATCACGCCGAAGCCGTCGAGGTCTGGCATCTGGATGTCGAGGAACACGAGATCGGGGCGGCATGCGAGGATCTGCTCCACCGCGCTGCGGCCACCCTTGCATTCCGCCACCACCTCGATGCCCGGCTCCGCGCGCAGCAGCCGGAGCAGTCGGCGGCGCGCCAGCGGCTCGTCGTCGGCGACGAGCACGGTGATCGGCGTCGCGCTCATCGCGCCGACACCTTCGATGTGAATGCCTCGAGCGTGCGCGGTTGCGCGTTCGCCGTGTCGAGCGACGTGCGCAGCCGCTGCGCGAGCTGCGTCAGCGCTCGCTCCGCCGTGGCGGCGTCGCGAAGCACGATCTCGGCGAGCACCTCGAGTCGCGCCAGCACGTTGTCCGGATCGAAGCGCAGGGCCGACGACGTCAGCTCGGCTTCGGCGATCTCCGCGCGGAGCCGCGCCGTCGCAGTCTCGCGCTCGCGCCGCCGGGCGGCGAACTCGTGATAGCTCGACAGGGCGAGGAGCAGGGCATAGAGCATCACCGTCCAGAGCATCGTCTCGAGGTAGCCGGATGACCACAACTGACCTCGCAACCCGGCAAGGGTCTGCCACGCCGCCACGTGCAGCAGCGCGAAGCCGCACGCCAGGCCGAGGTGGAGCGCCGCGCGCCACCATCGATGCTCGCCCGCCAGCGAGTTGCGGCGCGCGGCGGCGAGCATGAACGGCGTGAGCAGCGCCCACACGAGCACCCCCGCAGCGTAGTCGGCGACGATGGGGAGCGACCACGGGAGCGCACGCCGAGCGAAGATCGACCCCCACGCCAGATTGAGCTGCACCCAGAACAGACCCCAGACGAGCCATCCAGTGGCGATCGTCGCGAGCGAGTTGTGTCGCAGCAGCTCGGGCAGCCGTTCGGGAAGCGGCTCGGCCGGCGCCTCGTCCTCGTCGGCGTCGGCGTCGATCTGCGGCGGTGCGACGTCCGCGCGGAGTCGCACCTCCGTGATCGCGCCGCCGCCCGGCGCCGCGCGCAGCGAGACGGCGCAGTCGTCGCCGTAGAGCGTACGGAGACGGTGCGACAGATTGCGCAGACCGAGCCCCCACGCATCGATGTCGCTCGACCTGCCCAGCCCCACGCCGTTGTCACTCACGCGCAGACAGAGCACCTGCTCCTCGAGTGACGCGACGATCGCGATGTGCCCACGCTCCGAACGGTCCGCGAGACCGTGGCGGATCGCGTTCTCGACGATCGGCTGCAGGGTCATCCGTGGCACGCTCACCTGGAGCGCCTCCGGCGTGGCGTCGCGCGAGATGGTGAGCCAGTCGGCGAATCGCAGCCGCTGGATCTCCAGGTACGGCTCGAGCGCGTCGAGCTCCTGGGCGAGCGTCACGGTCTGGCCGCGGCCGTGCACCGCGAAGCGGAGCAACGCGGCGAGCTGGCGCAGCATGCGCGCCGCGGTGGACGGCGACTCGTGCGCCAGCTCGAGCACGGCGCCGAGCGAGTTGAAGAGGAAGTGCGGCTGAAGCTGCGTCTCGAGGTAGGCGAGCTGCGCACCAGCGAGCTCGGCGCGCAGGGTGAGTTGCCGCCGCTCATGGCGGATGATGGCGTCGTGGGCATCGGCGACGCGCTTGAGGAGCACGACGACGACATATGCCGCGACGGTGAGGTCGAGGAAGTAGACCATCGTCGCCGCGAGCGACTTCTCGGGGCCCCCGTAGACGGCGCGCTGGGTCGCGTTGCGCCAGATCCCGTCGAACAGCGCGGCGACGAGCACGCCGGACAGGTGGGACAGGACGAGCATGAGCCGCGGACGCGGTCGTCGATCGAGGAAGGCGACCCACCACCAGATGCCGAGGGTGAGCAGAACCCAGCAGACCGTCGACGACAGAGCGGCGAGCAGGACGTCCCACGCCTCGTCGAAGCTGCGGTAGGCGATCCGGCTCAGCACCCACTGCGCGAGCGCGAAGACCAGCCAGACGACCGCGACCGACGGCAGCCGGCGCAGGAAGAGGTGCCGCTGCGACGGCTCTCGGCTCGACGTGGAGCCGGATTGTCGGATCACGGAGATTGCGGAAGCCACTGACGCGCGCGGGACGAGGACGCCGGAATGCTCGCCCGTGCGGGGAGCACGCGCACCCCTT
>DATFOL010000271.1:0-6581 GCA_035265545.1 Gemmatimonadaceae bacterium
GGATCGAGCCGAGAGTGCGCGCGTACATGGGGTTGTAGTACCGCCACTGAAGTACCTCGGTACTTCAGTGGCCGTCCCCCCCTCCTCCCGGTGCCTTCGCCTTCTTTCTGTGCGGCTCGAGCGCCCGTACGAAATCCTCTCCGAGCTCGGCGACCTGCCATCGCCGGAGCTCCGTGACCTCGCTGAGCTCCTCGACTGAGGACGGATTCCGGCGCGCGACGGCCTCCATACGGTCGCGGGAGCACAGCACCCCCGGGTCGAGCGCGAGGCGTTTGGCGGAGGCGTCGCGTGCGGTTTTGAGAGCACTCACGCGCGCGTCGAAGTCGGGGTCGCGATCCCAGCGTGCCGCGCGGGGGAATTTCGGAAGCTCGGCGTCCGGCACGGCGAGCGCGCGACGCACCGCATCGAGGAGATCGGCGCCGCGCTGCTCCAGGATGGCGCGAGGCATCCCCTTGATCTTCCCCAGCGCTTCCCTCGTCTGCGGCTGGGTGCGCGCGATGTCGAGCAGCTGCTCGTTGCCCAGCACGCGAAAGGTCGCGCGGTCCAGCGTGCCCGCGACGGTGTCGCGCCACGGCACCAGCTCGCGCAGCACGGCGAGCTCCCGGCGACTGAGGTCGCGCGCGCCCTTCATGCGCAGGTACGAGGTGCCGGGCTCCTCGTCCGTCCATCGCGTCCCCTCGAGCAGGGCGAACTCCTCGCGCGCCCACGGCGTGCGACCCCCGCGCTCGAGCTCCGCCGACATGTGATCCTTGAGCTGGAGCAGGTAGCGCGTGTCCTGCGCCGCGTAGTCCAGCATGTCGCCGGTGAGCGGGCGCATCGACCAGTCCGCGCGCTGGTGCTTCTTGTCCAGCTTCACGTCGAAGAACCGTTCGAGCAGCGCGGCGAGGCCGAAGGCGGTGTATCCGAGCAACTGCGCGGCGATGCGCGTGTCGAAGATGTTCCGGATCTGCCATCCGTAATCCTGCTGGAGCAGGCGCAGATCGTAGTCCGCATCGTGGAACACCACTTCGACCGCCGGATCCTCGAGCAGCCCACCGAGCCCGGGGGGCACGCCGATCGGAAGCGGATCGATCACCGCGTGGCGCTCGCGGGTCGAGAGCTGCAGCAGATAGACGCGATCCACGAACCGGTGAAAGCTCGCCCCCTCGGTGTCGAGCGCGATCTCACGCGTTCGGGCGATCTCCAATGTGAACTTCTCGACGCCGGCGACGGTGTCGAGATACTCGAACGATGCGACGTTCGCGCGCTCTGCCACGCTTGCCCCTCACTCTGTTGGCGGATCGGATCTCGCGGTAATGTAGCGCCTCGCACGATCGCGTCACGCGGTTTGCATCACGACGATGCGCGTTCGTTCCAGCGCGCTTCCAATCCGAGCTCATCGCATGACGGACTCCTCGCTCGACGTCGGTGACATCCCTCGCTCAGGACCTGACTCGGTCGACTCGAAGTCGCTGAGCACGCCGCCCACCCGCGGGCGCCGCGACGTCCGGCACCGCCGGAAGATCGGGTGGCGGAGCCGCGACGTGGTCCGGGCCGCGGGCCTGGTGCTCGCGATGTACCTGGCGCTGCGGCTGCTCTGGTTCGCCAACGCGCTCTTCCTCGTGACGTTCCTCGGAATCCTCTTCGCCATCGCCGTGTCGGCGGGGGCGGATCGTCTCGAGCGGCTGCGCATCCCGCGTGGGGTGGGAGCGGCGGTGATCGTGCTCGCCTTCTTCGGCCTCCTCATCGGATTCGGGGCCTGGCTCGCGCCCACACTCCGATCGCAGGGCGCCGAGCTGCGCCAGAAGCTTCCGGAAGCAGTCGACCGGGTGGAGCAGTGGCTCAACAAGCGACAGAGCGGGATGTTCGGCGTCCTGCTGGGCGGCTCCGAGACGGTGGCGCGGCAGGATTCCACCGGGGCCCCGACCCCTCAGCCGGGGCAGCAGCCCGCGGGCGCCGCGACGCCCACGGCCCGGTCCACGGCGACCTCCGCCGCGGCCGATTCGACGACGACCCCGGCGAGTCCGTCCTCGCGTCCGGAGGCCGGCGGCGCGCCGCAGCTGCACGAACGCATTCAGGAGAAGCTCAGCGGCGCCACGCGCTACCTCTTCCCCTTCCTCACCCACACGGTCGAGGCACTCGGCGGCATCCTCATCGTCGTCTTTCTCAGCATCTACCTCGCGGCCGATCCACAGCTCTACCGGCGAGGCGTGCTCGCACTGCTCCCGGACCGTCGCCGCGCGCAGGGCGCACTGGTCATGGACCGTGTGGGCGACGTGCTGCGGAGGTGGCTCGTGACGCAAATCATCGCGATGGTCGTCATCGGCGGCGTGACGACGGTGGTGCTCCTCGTACTCCGCGTGAAGGCGGCGTTCGCGCTCGGCGTGCTCGCTGGCCTTTTCGAGTTCATCCCCACCGTGGGTCCACTGCTCAGCGCGATCCCCGCGGTGGCGATGGGCTTCCTCGACTCGCCCCAGAAGGCCGCGACGGTCGCGGTCGCCTTCTGGCTCATCCAGTTCCTCGAGAACCACATCCTCATCCCGCTGCTGATGAAGGGCGGGATGGATCTGCCCCCAGCGCTGACGGTCGTCACGCAGGCGCTGCTCGCGCTTGTGTTCGGGTTCCTCGGCCTGATGGTCGCGGTGCCGCTGCTCGCCACCGTGATGGTCATGGTGCAGGTGCTGTACGTGGAGCAGCGGCAGGTTGGCGCACCGCCGGGTGAGAAGTCGCCGAGCCATGGGTTCGATCCGGAGCTGGACGAGGCGCTGGAGGGCGCGCCGGCGCGCTGACGGTGGACGCGCTCGGAGAGCGTTGGCCCACGCTGCGCCATGCGCTCGCACGGGTGGACCTCGGGGTGCGCGAGACGCCGCTCGAGCACTGGGAGCTCGACGGTGCCTCGATTCTCGTCAAGCGGGACGACCTCACCACACCGACGCTCGGTGGCAACAAGGCGCGCGCGCTCGAACTGCTGCTCGCTGGCGTCAATCCCGGCGAGGTCCTGCTGACCGTCGGCTCGACGGGCTCGACGCACGCGCTGGCGGTCGCGCACTTCGGCGCCCGACTCGGCGCCCGCACCGAGGTGATCACCTGGCCGCAGGAGGAGCACGACGTCTCGCTCGCGACGGCGGCGAGGCTGCGCGAGCTCGCGCGAGTGACGCCGGCTCGGTCGCCGGCGACGGCGATGATCCGCGCCACGCTGCGGCGGCTGTTCGGCCGGGTGCGGTGGATCCCGGCCGGCGGAAGCAGCCCACTGGGAGCGCTCGGCCACACGGCGGCCGCGGTGGAGCTGGCCGACCAGCTCGCGCGCGAGGCAGCGTCGCCGCCCGATACGATCGTCGTGCCACTCGGCAGCGGCGGTACCGCGGCCGGACTGCTGCTCGGGCTCGCGCTCGCCGGTCTGCCTTCGCACCTGCTCGGTGTGCGGGTGGTACCGCGCGTCGTGGCGAATCGCCGGCGAGTGCTCGCGCTGGCGCGTCGTGCGGCGGCACTGTTCGGCGAGCGCGCCGGGATCGCCGCGCCGATGATCGACCCCGCGCGCTTCACGATCGAAGAGACCCAGTACGGCGGCGCGTACGCGCGCGAGACCCACGCGTCGCGAACTTCCGCCGCGCTGGTAATGGAGCGCGAAGGTCCGCCGCTCGAGGGGACCTACAGCGCGAAGGCGCTCGCCGCCGCGCTGGCGCACGCGCGCGCCACGCCCCACGAGCGCGTGCTGTATTGGCTGACGTTCGACGGACGATGGCTCGACGCCGCGGCGGCGGAACGCCGCGAGTCGGGCGCGTATCGTGGGGTGGAGCGATGATCGCGTTGCTTGCCGGCGGTCTGGAGATCGCCTACGACGAAGCGGGCAGCGGAATCCCGCTGCTGCTCGTGCACGGCTGGCCGCACGACCGGACGTTGTGGACGGGCCAGCTCGGCGGGCTGCCCACCTACGCGCGCGTGATCGCGCCGGACCTCCGCGGCTTCGGCGGCTCCACCGTGCGCGGCCCGTACTCCCTCGACCAGCAGGCCGACGATCTCGCCGCCTTTCTCAAATCGCTCGGCCTCGCGTCCGCCGTGGTGTGCGGCCTGTCGATGGGCGGATACATCGCGTTCTCGTTGCTGCGCCGGCATCGCGCGTTGATTCGCGCTCTGGTCCTCGCCGACACGCGAGCGACGGCCGACACGGACGAGATTCGCGCGAATCGCATGCGGATGATCTCGGTGATCGAGCGCGAGGGTATGGAAGTCCTGGCGGCACGACAGCTTCAGTCCAGCCTCGCGCCCGCGACTCTCGAGCGACAGCCGCAGCTGGTGGAAACGGTGCGACGGATGATGGCGTCGACGCCGCCGGAGGGCGCGATCGGAGCGCTGCGCGCGATGGCCGAGCGACCGGATTCGACGCCCATGCTCGGCACGATCGACGTGCCGACGCTCGCGATCGGTGGCGCGGAGGACACCATCACGCCGCCCGAGGTGATACGGGGCTTGGCCGCGGCGATCCCGGGATGCCGCGCCGAGATCCTCGAGCAGGGCGGGCACTTGTGTCCGCTCGAGCGGCCCGCCGCATTCAACCACGTCGTCAGCGAGTTCCTCGGCGCGCTGCTGTACGATTGAGCGCTGCTACCCGCGCGCGCTTGAGCATCGGGCATCCTACGACGAGCTTTCGGTTCCGCGCCGCGCTCGTCCCTCGACACACCCCATGCCGCAAACCGACCCCACGTCCCCACCAGGCTCTGGCGCCCCCACGGTATCGGAGGCCGAACGAACGGCCAGCGCGCGAATAGGAGCCGTGCTGTTCCGCCATCGCGGCTGGCTGCCCGTCCCCTTCCTGCTCGTCCCGCTGCTGGCGCGTGGGATCATGGAGCCGCTCAACTGGATCGTCGGCATCGTGTTCATCGCGGTTGGTGAGGCGATCCGGCTGTCGGGTGTGGCCGCCGCGGGGACCGTGACGCGCAGGCGCTCGCGCACGGTGCAGCGGCTCGTGACCTATGGCGTCTTCGCGTGGATGCGGAACCCGCTCTACGTCGGAAACTTCCTCATCTGGATCGGCTTCACCCTGATCTCGGGCGTGCTCTGGTTCCTCCCGATCGCCGTGCTGTTGTTCGCCGTGGAGTACACGCTGATCGTGCGCTACGAGGAGGGCGTGCTCGAGTCGATCTTCGGCCAGGAGTATCTCCGGTACAAGGCGACGACCCCGCGCTGGTTTCCCCGCCCGCCGGGCAACGACGACGACGGGGAGCACCACTGGGGCGAAGCCTGGCGGAGCGAGATCAGCACCTTCCTGCAGTACGCGGTGCTGACGGCGGCGTTTGTGGCGAAACAGCGATTTGGGTGGAGTCTGTAGACGGTTCCTCGGTACACGGTTCATCGGTTCTCGGCCGGCCTCGGGAAGCTCCCGCGTGCCGAGGCCGCCGACTACCGAGAAACCGACAACCGACTAACCGTTTCTAGGCGCGCTCAGATACTCCACCAGCTCTTCGTAGCTCCTCGCCACGTACTCCGCCTCGCTGGGGCCGCCCGAGCGGACGACGTCGAGGCGGATCGCGCGGAAGCCGGCGGCCAGCGCGCCCCTCACGTCGGTGCGCTCGTTGTCGCCGATGTGGAGGATCTCGTTCGCCGGGACGCCAAGCGTCTCGACCGCGTGGCGGAAGATCTCGGGGCGTGGCTTCGCGTGGCCGACGTCCATGGAGTAGATCGTCGCGGTGAAGTACTCCCGCGCGGCGTCCTTCTCGAGCAGGCGATCCTGCGCGCGGCCCGAGGCGAAGCCAGTGTCGCTGATGACCGCGAGCGCGAAGTGGCGTCGAAGTATGCGCAGCATCTGCCACGCGCCCGGGATCATCGCGGGCGGGAGCATGAGGAGCGCGTTGTCCACCGCGTCGGCAGCGGCCGCCACGTGCTCGCAGCCCTCGCGCGGTTTGACCGCGGCGCGCTCGAGGATCCAGCGTAGCCGGTCGTTCGTGGTGTAGCCGCGCTGCTCCTCGCTCCACCAGCGTTCTGCTTCGCGTCCGGATTCCTCGTACAGCACGCGTAGCTGCTCCTCGGGGAGCGCGCGCCCATAGGCACCGAGCAGCGCGCCGACCGCAGTGCGGCGAAGGGCGACGCGCTCGGGGAGCGCACCGCCCTCGTAGAGCGTATCCCAGTAATCGAAGGTCAGGGCGCGAGGCATCGGGCGCACCTGCCGGCCGGCGTCAGCGGGTGGGACGTCCGGGTGGATTGTCGCTCTTGAAGACGTCGCGGTTGAGCTGGATGTACGACTTCAGATTCCCCGGTACGTCTTCCTCCGGAAAGATCGCCGTCACCGGACACTCAGGCTCGCAGGCCCCGCAGTCGATGCACTCGTCGGGGTGGATGAACAGCTGCTGCTCGCCTTCATAGATGCAATCCACCGGACAGACGTCGACGCACGCCTTGTCCTTGGTATTGATGCAGGCTTCGGTAATGACGTAGGGCATGTTCGCCTCAGTGGATCCCGCGAAGTGAAGTCATCTCGTCCAAGATAACGAGATTCATCATCGCGACAACGGGAGCGCTCAGCGCCAGGGCGGCGGCGCGCCCTTCTTCCGCTCGAGGTCAGGGTTCTCCCGATAGAGCGTGCAGGTGCGACCGATCGTCTGCACCAC
>DATFOL010000272.1:0-7255 GCA_035265545.1 Gemmatimonadaceae bacterium
CGAGGCGCTCAACATGGCGGGGCTCTGGAAGCTTCCCTGCGTGTTCATCATCGAGAACAACCGCTACGGCATGGGCACCGCGCTCGAGCGCGCCTCGGCCATCCACGACATCTACGAGCGCGGCGCCGCGTACAACATGCCGCGCAACCAGTGCGACGGGCAGGACGTGTTCGCCGTGCGGCAGGCCGTGGGCGAGGCCGTCGAGCGCGCGCGCAAGGAGCAGATCCCGACGCTGCTCGAGGTGCGCACCTATCGCTTCATGGGCCACTCGATGTCCGACGCAGTGAGCGGAACCTACCGTCCCAAGTCGGAGCTCGAGGAGCAGATGAAGCGCGACCCGATCACGCTCCTCCGCGCCCACATGCAGGACGCCGGTCAGCTCACCGACGAGCAGCTCCAGAAGCTCGATGAGGAGATCAAGGCGATCGTGCAGGACTCGTGGGACTTCGCCGAAGCCAGCCCCGAGCTGCCGGTGGAAGCACTGTACGAGGACGTGTACGCGGATACCACGACGTGACGGTGAGTTGGTTGGTTGGATCGCGGGCTCGTTGGTCGGATCTGTGAGTGGACTGAACGGCAGAGGCCACGGCAGGTGCAGATCCCTCGACTGCGCTCGGGATGACGGCGTGGCGCCGCGAGCGCTGTCGTCCCGAGCGAGCGCAGCGAAACTGTCATCCCGAGCGAGCGCAGCGACACTGTCATCCCGAGCGAGCGCAGCGACACTGTCATCCCGAGCGAGCGCCGAGCGCGCTGTCATCCCGAGCGAGCGCAGCGAGTCGAGGGATCTGCACTCGACGCACGAATCAACCAACCAATTGGCGAACCAACTCACCAACTTGCGCAGCTCCCAACGACCCAACTGACCTCGCCACCTAGATGCCCGTAATCACATACAGAGACGCTCTCGGCGCCGCCATTCGTGAGGAGATGCAGCGCGACGATCGCGTCTTCCTCATGGGAGAGGAAGTCGCCGTCTATCAGGGGGCGTACAAGGTCTCCAAGGGGTTCCTGCAGGAGTTCGGCGAGATGCGCGTCGTCGACACGCCGATCACCGAGCTCGGGTTCGCTGGCGTCGGCGTCGGAGCGGCGATGGTGGGGCTCCGTCCGGTCATCGAGTTCATGACCTGGAACTTCGCGCTCCTCGCGCTCGACCAGGTCGTCAACGCCGCGGCGAAAATGCTCTACATGTCCGGCGGCCAGTACAAGATTCCGATCGTCTTCCGCGGTCCCAACGGCGCTGCGCTGCAGCTCTCGGCGCAGCACTCGCAGGCGTGGGAGAGCTGGCTCGCTCACATCCCGGGGCTCAAGGTCGTCGCGCCAGGCACGCCGTACGACGCGAAAGGCCTGCTCAAGAGCGCCATCCGCGACGACAATCCGGTCTGCGTGCTCGAGGGCGAGATGCTCTACAACACGAAGGGCGAGGTGCCCGACGAGGAGTATCTCATCCCGCTCGGCAAGGCGGAGCTCAAGCGCGAAGGCGAGCACTGCTCGATCATCACGCACGGCAAGATGGTGCTCGTCGCACTGCAGGCGGCCGATCAGCTCGCGAAAGAGGGGATCAACATCGACGTCGTCGATCTGCGCACCATCCGCCCCATGGACGTCGAGGCGATCGGCGAGTCGGTGAAGAAAACCAATCGCGCCGTCGTGCTCGAGGAAGGATGGGAGATGTGCGGCGTCGGCGCGCAGGTGGTCGATTACATCCAGCGCGACTGCTTCGACTATCTCGACGCCCCCGTGATCCGCGTTCATCAGGCCGACACGCCGATGCCGTACGCGAAGGGCCTCGAGAAGACCGCCAAGCCCGACCTCCCGAAGGCGATCGCCGCCGTTCGGAAAGTGATGTATCTCGACTGACCTCCCGAGTCACGATCAATGGCAACCAAAGTCTTCATGGAGGCGCTCTCTCCCACGATGGAGGAGGGACGCCTCGTCAAGTGGCTCAAGAACGAAGGCGACGCGGTCAAAAGCGGTGAGCCGCTCGCCGAGGTCGAGACGGACAAGGCGATCACGGAGCTCGTCGCGCGCGGCGACGGGGTGCTGCGCAAGCGTCTGATCGCCGAGGGGGACACGGCACCGGTCGGCACGCTCGCCGGCGTGATCGCCACGGCGGACGAGAACATCGATGCGCTGGTCGCCGGAGCGGGCAGCCCGGCGCCTGCCGCCGGCGCGCCGGCGCCGGAGAAAGTCGTCGCCACCCAGCAGGAGACGGCCGGCGCATCGTCCGTCCCACGTCGCGCCGAGGAATCGCAGGGCGAAGCCAGCACGCCGCCGCAGCAGAAGGTGGCCGACGTGCCGCCCGCTGCGCCCGGCGGCGCAGCGCGCGGGTCGAGCGCGCCTGCCGCGCCTCCTGCGGGCGCGGCGCCATCCACCGGCGATGTGCGCTCCTCACCGCTCGCGCGCCGGCTCGCGAGCGAGCGCGGGCTCGACCTGCAGAGCGTGCAGGGATCGGGGCCGAACGGTCGCATCATCAAGCGCGACATCGAGGCGGCGGCAGCGGCCGGCGCCGCGGCGCCGCGCGCTGCGGCAGCCCAGGCGCCGAGCGGGCCCATCATCCCGCGCGAGGGCGACTTTCACGACGAGCCGCTCACCCAGATCCGGAAGACGATCGCCAAGCGCCTCGGCGAGTCCATCGGTCCTATCCCGACATTCTACCTCACGGCGGAGTTCGACCTCACCCGCGTGATGGAGATGCGGAAGGCGATGACCGAGATGGGCGACCAGTTCAAGGTCTCGGTGAACGACGTCCTGCTGAAGGCGACGGCGATCGCCCTCTCACAGCACCCCGAGGTCAACGCGCACTGGCTCGGCGACAAGATCCGCTACCACAACCGGGTGCACCTCGGCATGGCCGTGGCCACCGACGAGGGGCTGATCGTCCCCGTGATCTGGGACGCCGATCGCAAGCGCATGAGCGAGATCTCCCGCGACGCGAAGGAGCTCGCCAAGCGTGCCCGCGAGCGGAAGCTCAAGCCGGAGGAGTTCACCGGATCCACCTTCTCGGTGAGCAACCTCGGGATGTTCGGCATCGACCAGTTCACCGCGATCATCAATCCGCCCGAGGCGGGGATCCTCGCCATCGGCACGAGCGAGGAGAAGCTCGTCGTCGTCGACGGCGAGCCCGTCGTGCGCAGCCGCGTGCGCGTCACCATGAGCTGCGACCATCGGATCATCGACGGGGCCGTGGGCGCCAAGTTCCTGCAGACACTGCGGCGGCTGATCGAGAACCCGTTGATGCTCGTGTACTGATGGGCGCCGCCTCGCGGCGGCGTCCGTCGGTTTCTTTCTACCCGGCTCACCATTCATGGCATCCTTCGACGTGATCTTCCTCGGCGGCGGGCCCGCCGGGTACGTGGGCGCGATCCGCGCCGCCCAGCTCGGACTCAACACCGCGGTGGTGGAGCGTGAGGGGCTCGGCGGCACCTGCGTGCTCTGGGGCTGCATCCCCGCCAAGGCGCTCCTCGAGGCGGCGTCGCTCGCCGAGAAAGTCAAGAAGGGCGCCGACTTCGGTGTCACCGCGGGCGAGGTGAAGCTCGATTACGGCGTCGCCATGAAGCGCTCACGCGCCGTCAGCAACCAGAACTCCAAGGGCGTCGAGTTCCTCTTCAAGAAGAACAAGATCACCTGGATCAAGGGCACGGCAAAGCTCACAGGCAAGAACAGCGTGAGTGTAAAGTCAGCGGATGGCAAAGAAGAGAAGCACGACGCGAAGAAGGCCGTCGTCATCTCCACTGGATCGCGCGTGAAGGGGCTGCCGCAGATCGGGCTCGAGCTGAACAAGACGAACGTCATCTCCTCGGACGAAGCGCTGATCCTCGAGAAGACGCCGAAGTCGATCGCCATCATCGGCGCTGGTGCCGTGGGCTGCGAGTTCGCCGACGTCTTCGCCGCCTTCGGCTCGCAGGTCACGCTGCTCGAGGTGATGCCCAACATCCTGCCAGTCGAGGACGCGGATTCCTCCAAAGAAGTCGAGCGCGCCTTCAAGAAGCGAAAGATCGACGTGCTCACCGGCGCGAAGATCTCCAATGTGAAGGTCGGCAAGGATTCCGTGTCGATGAGCGTCGAGGCGGGAGGAGAGAAGAAGGACATCAAGGCTGACATCGTGCTCGTCGCCGCGGGCCGCGCGCCGAACATCGAGGAGATCGGACTCAAGGAGCAGGGCGTTCAGCTCACGGATCGTGGATTCATCAAGATCAACGAGCGGATGGAGACGAGCGTGAAGGGGCTCTACGCGATCGGCGACGTCGCCGGCCCGCCCATGCTCGCGCACAAGGGCGAGCGCGAGGGTGTCGTGGTCGCGGAGGTGATCGCCGGCCAGCACCCGCACCTCTTCGACTACACCAACATCCCGGGCGCGACCTACTGTCACCCGGAGGTCGCGTCGGTCGGGCTCACCGAGCAGCAGTGCAAGGATCGCAAGCTCGACTACAAGGTCGGCAAGTTCCCCTTTTCGGCGAACGGTCGCGCGCGCACGTCGGGAGAGACGGAAGGATTCGTCAAGATCATCCGTGGCGCCAAGTACGGTGAGATCCTCGGAGCACACATCGTCGGCGCGCACGCGACGGAGCTGATCCACGAGCTCGTCGTCGCCCGCACGAACGAGTACACCGTCGAAGAAGTCGACCTGGCGATCCATGCCCATCCGACGCTCTCCGAGGCGGTCGCCGAGGCGTCGCTGGACTCGCTGGGGAAGATGATTCACGCATAAGACTGTTTTTCGGTTCACGGTTCTTCAGTAGACGGCCGGCCTCGGGACGCACGTGCGTCCCGAGGCCGGCCGTCTACTGAGAAACCGTATACCGACTAACTTTCTTCCATGCCCCAGCTTCTCGTCGCCGATCTCGGCACGATGCCCTATGCCGACGCGCTCGCCCTGCAGCGAGCGGTCGCGCGGGCACGGATCAGCGGAGAGATCGACGAAGATTTGCTTCTTCTCGTCGAGCATCCGGCGGTCGTCACACTCGGGCGATCGTCGAAGGAACGACATCTGTTGGCATCGCCCGCGCTGCTCGCCGCGCGCGGCGTCGAGCTGTTCGAAGTGGAGCGCGGCGGCGACGTGACGTTCCATGGGCCCGGGCAGCTCGTCGGCTACCCGATCGTCGACCTCAAGCGGCACAAGCAGGACCTGCACTGGTATCTGCGTCAGGTCGAGGAAGCGCTGATCCGCGCGCTGGCGCCGCTCGGCATCCGGGGAGAGCGCAGTATGGGTTACACCGGCGTGTGGACGCAGGGTCGCAAGATCGCGTCGATCGGGGTACACGCGCGCGACTGGGTGACCTGGCATGGCTTCGCGCTCAACGTGACGACCGATCTCGGGTACTTCGATCTCATCGTGCCCTGCGGGATCGCGTCCGTGGAGATGACGTCGATCGCGCGTGAGCTGGCGACACCGCTCGACGATCGAGAGGCGTTGCGCCGCACCGTGAGTGATCGCGTTGCCGAGGCGTTCGCGGAGGTCTTCTCGCTCGAGCGCGCGACGATGGACCCCGGGGCATTGCTGCGGTTCGCGCCCGTGGTCAGCCAGGTCTAGCTCCGGCAAGATCCCCACACCGCATAGGCAGACGGCGCGCGCTCCCTTCCCCGCGCCGTTTTACGACCAGCATGCGTTCGACGCCGCTCGCGGCGCACAGGTTCGGCAGCCCTTCGGGCCGACCTCTATATTGCGATCCATGGCCGACGAGCCGCGCCTCTATCGCCCGCGACCGCGGGACCTTCCCCCGGCCGATGAGCAACCGCTCACCGCCGCTCTGAACCCGGATCAGGCGCGCGCGGCCACCTTCGGTGATGCGCCGCTACTCGTCATCGCCGGGGCCGGCACGGGAAAGACGCGCACCCTCGTCCACCGCGTCGCCTACCTGATCGAGCGGGGTGTCGCGCCGGAACGAATCCTTCTGCTCACCTTCACCCGCCGCGCCGCGGGAGAGATGCTCTCTCGCGCCGAGCGTCTGGTGGGGCCATCGGGTGCACGGGTGCACGGTGGCACCTTCCACTCGGTCGGGCATCGCCTGCTCCGACAGTTCGGCGCGGCCGCCGGCCTTCCCGCCGACTTCACCATCATGGACCAGGGCGACGCCCAGGACCTGATGCAGCTCGCCCGTGGCGCCCTGGGCTTCGCCAAGTCGGCCAAGCGGTTCCCGAAGAAGGAGACGCTGCACTACCTGTATTCCAGGCACGTCAACACCGAGCTCCCGGTCGACGAGCTGTTGCATCGCGAGCTGCCGCACTTCCTCGAGTACGAGGAGCAGATCGTCTCGCTGTTCGCCGACTATACGCTTCGGAAGCAGGAGCGGAACCTCGTCGACTACGACGACCTCCTGCTGTTCTGGGCGACGATGCTCGAGGCCTCTCCGGATCTCGCGGCGCGCATCGCCGGCCTGTACGACCACGTTCTGGTCGACGAGTACCAGGACACCAACCTGCTGCAGGCGCGCATCCTCCGCGGGATGTGCTCGGCTCATCGTCGGATCACCGTGGTCGGCGACGATGCCCAGAGTATCTACTCGTTCCGCGGCGCGCACTTCCGGAACATCCTCGACTTTCCGAAGGCTTTCCCTGACACCACCCTCGTCACGCTGGCGCAGAACTACCGCTCCACCTCGCCCATCCTCACCCTCTCGAACACCCTGATCTCTCGCGCCGAGGAGCGCTTCACCAAGGATCTCTGGACGACGCGCGAGGGTGGCGAGAAGCCCTGGCTCGTGACGGCTAAGGACGAGGCGCAGCAGACCCGGTTCGTCGTGGATCGCGTGCTCCAGCTGCACGAGGGCGGCATGCCCCTCCGCGAGATGGCGGTGTTGTTCCGTGCCGGCTACATGTCCGCCGACCTCGAGATCGAGCTGACCAACCGGAAGGTCCCGTTCGAGAAGTGGGGCGGGCTCAAGTTCCTCGAGGCGGCCCACGTGAAGGACGTCCTCGCTTTCCTCCGGGTGTCCGACAATCCGCGCGACGAGGTGAGTTGGTACCGGATCCTCATGCTGATGCCCGGCATCGGCGACTCCACCGCGCGCGCGCTCATGGCCTCTATGCAGGAGCGCGCCTGGGATCCGGACGCCTTCACGCACCTGATCGCGCCGCCGCGCGCGCGTGACGCGCATCGCTCGCTCGCTACGCTGCTCCGGCAGCTTCGCGGAGTGGGCGGAGTTCCTGATGGCGAAGAGGGTGGCGCGCGGGTCGCCAACGACGTCGCCGCCATTCGAGCGCTCTACGACTCCGTCCTGCGGGAGAAGTATGACCGACCGGAGGCGCGGTTGGCCGA
>DATFOL010000273.1:0-9194 GCA_035265545.1 Gemmatimonadaceae bacterium
GGCCGATCTCCCTGTTGAGCAGCCCCGCGCTGATCGGGTGGCAGCTCGTCGCCAAACGCACGCTCGACGTCTCGGGTGCGCTGGCTGGCCTCGTGTTGCTCTCGCCGTTGCTCGCACTGAGCGCCATCGCGGTGAAGCTCACGTCGCCCGGCCCGGTCCTTTTCCGGCAGCGCCGCGTCGGGTTGGGCGGCGAGACGTTCGAGATGCTCAAGCTGCGCACGATGGTGCGCGACGCCGACGCGCGCTGCGAAGAGGTTCAGGGAGTCAACGTCTACGGCGATCCGCGCCTGTTCAAGGCAGCGGGCGATCCGCGTGTCACGCCGATCGGCCACTTCCTGCGGCGCAGCAGTCTGGACGAGCTGCCGCAGCTGTGGAACGTGCTGCGCGGCGAGATGTCGCTCGTCGGTCCACGACCGCCGCTGCCGCGCGAGGTGGCGCAGTACAGGGTCAGCGACTACGTGCGATTCGAGGTGGCACCGGGCATCACCGGACCGTGGCAGGTGAGCGGTCGGAACGAGATCACCGACTTCGAAGCCGTGGTCGAATTGGAGCAGCGATACATCGCCGGCTGGACGGTGTGGCGCGACCTCGGCCTGTTGATCCGCACTGTTCCGGCGGTCCTCAGCATGCGCGGCGCGTTATGAAAAGCGCGGCGCGACCGTGTCCGTCGTCGCGCCGCACTCCGCAATAGCCGAACCGATCACCGGTCCAGCGTGATCGTGCCGGTGAAGGTACCTGTCGATACGTTCGTGGCGATGTTTACGAAGCGCTCGACGGTGAAGGTGCCAGTGGCGCCTGCGAACCGGCCAGTACCACCGCTGATGGTATTCGTCTCCACGATGCTGAATCCACCCGGGGCGAGCTGGCCCACTCCCGATAGTGTCGAGAAGAGCTTGTCTCCGTTGGCCGCCGTGAGAATCGCGTTCCCGGTAGCGAAGTCTCCTTCGATGACGAAGGCGGAATACCACGTGAACGCTCCGAGGTGACTGGCGACCCCTGCGCCGATGTCGGTCGAGATCACGGTACCCGGATCCGAGAACGGGCTCTTCTCGACGGTCTCCATGGATCCGTGAAATGGCAGCGCCCTGCCTTCCAAGGCCTTGCCTGCGCCACCACCGCGCGACGAGAGTGCGGAGGCGATGGGTTCCACGGGACCGCGATCCTGACTGCAGGCCGCGAACGCGAATGCGGTGACGAGGGAGAGCGCTGGGGCGAACGATCTGGCGACGCGAGCTGGCGACATGGAATTGTCCTCGTCTGGAGTGATTGGCGTGTCGTGCGGGTGCCTCACTCCAGTAGTGCGGATTATTCATGCGAATCGGCCCACATGGCCCGCCCGCGCTTCCCTGGCGCATTGACCGCGCGCAGGGGCAGGCGTATCGTCGAGCCACGACGCACGCCGCACGCACGTGCCAATGTGATGGGTGAGATGTCACCATCCCCGCAGCCGCAGTCCTCCGCCCCGCCCGATGTCACCGGGCTGCTTCTGGCATGGGGGCGCGGCGACCGAGCAGCGCTCGACGCTCTCATACCAGCCGTCTACGCGCTGCTGCACACCCAGGCCACGCGAGCGCTCAGCCACGAGGTCACTGGCCACTCGCTCCAGCCGACGGCCCTCGTCCACGAGACGTACCTGCGTCTGGTCGACCAGGCCCGCGTGCGTGTCGAGACGCGTGGCCAGTTCTATGGTATCGCCGCGAGGATCATGCGGCAGATTCTCGTCGACCACGCGCGAGCCCGAGGTGCCACGAAGCGCGGTGGTGCCGAGCGGCCCATCACGCTCGGCGATGCGACCGCCATCGCCGAGACGCCCGCGGTGGAGGTTCTCGCCGTACACGACGCACTCGAACGACTGGAACAAGTCGACCCCGAACAGGCTCGGCTCGTCGAGCTGCGCTACTTTGCCGGGCTCACGATCGCCGAGACTGCCGCCGCGCTCGGCATCTCTCCCACAACGGCAAAGCGGGAATGGCTCCTGACGAGCGCGTGGCTCCGACGCGAGCTCGAGGCGTGATGTCGCGGCTCGGCAGCACACGTTCGAGATGCGTCTGACCGCGGAGCGCTGGCTGGAGGTAAAGGCGTTGCTGGCCGCCGCGTTGGAGCGGGCCCCCGATGAACGCGCAGCATTCGTCGATGAGGCGTGTGGGGCGGACGACGCCCTTCGCTTCGAGGCCCGAGCGTTGCTCGATGCCGCCGAACGAGCAGACGAAGGCCTCACGTTGGATGACGCGTGGCGCGGCGCTGCCGTGCGTGCGCACGCGCAGTCCGACGCTGACGCCGCGAGACGGAATGCACGCAACCACGTCGAGCGCCTCGCCGCCGCGCTCGACGGACGCTACCTGGTGGAGCGCGAGCTTGGCCGAGGCGGGATGGCGACCGTCTACCTCGCCCGCGATCTCCGGCATCGCCGCCCGGTCGCGCTCAAGGTGCTCCATCCAGATCTCGGAGCGTTGCTCGGGCCGACCCGCTTCCGACGTGAGATCGAGACGGCGGCGAACCTGCGGCATCCACACATCCTGCCGCTCTTCGACTCGGGCGAAGCGGATGGGCTCATCTATTACACGATGCCCTATGTCGCGGGTGAGACGCTTCGCGCGCGTCTCACGCGCGACGGAGCGCTCCCGATTCCCGTCGTCATCGGCGTCATCAGAGACATCGCGAAGGGGCTCGCGTACGCGCACCGACATGGTGTGGTGCATCGCGACATCAAGCCCGCGAACATCCTGCTCGAGGATGGCAACGCGATCCTGGCCGACTTCGGCATCGCGCGCGCCGTACACCGCGCCCGTGAGGCGCACGAGCCCGTGGTCGCGCGTGTGGAAGGTGACGGCGCCGGTGCATTGACTGACGACGGAGCCTTCCCTGGCACTCCCGGCTACATGGCGCCGGAGCAGTCGCGCGGCGCCCTGGCCACGGATCATCGGGCGGATCTCTATGCGCTCGGGGTGGTGGCATACGAGGCACTCGCCGGCACGCATCCGTTCGACGCACACACGCCGGAAGCGCTGATCGCCGCTCATCGCGGCGAAACGCCGTTGCGGCTCGATGCTCGGCGCTCCGACGTGCCGCCTGCGCTCACCGTGCTGGTGATGCGCGCGTTGGAGAAGGACCCGGCTGACCGACCTGGATCAGCCGATGAGGTGCTGCGCGCGCTCGATGCCCTCGAGTCGCTCGATCCACTCCCGGCAGCGGAGGTCGCATCGAGTGGTTCGAGTGCCGACACCACCCGCGAGCCGCGCGCTCCGCTCACTCGCTCGACGCGCAGGGCACGTGTCGCGGTCGTCACCGCGCTCGCACTCGTGCTTGCGGGCGCCGGCGGCGGGGTCTGGTATCGCGCGGCGCGCTCGCCCGAGCCGTTGGTCACGTCGCGCGTGCTGGTAGTGCCGTTCGAGAACGCCACCGGAGACACCGCCCTTGGTCCGCTCGGCCGCATGGCTGCCGACTGGATCGCGCAGGGGCTCGCCCAGACCGGCACTGTCCGCGTCTCCGCAGAGCTCGCGCGCCCTCCTGGTGGCGACGCCGGCCTGCGAGCCGCAGCGGTCGAGTACGGAGCTGGCACAGTCGTCTCCGGCGCATACTATCTCGACGGTGACTCCGTGCGGCTGCAGGCCCGGGTCACCGACGTTGCCAACTGGACGCTGCGCGCGGTGTCGCCCGTGAGCGCTCCCCGCGTGGGACCGATGGCTGCGCTCGAGCCGGTCCGACAGCGCGTCATGGCGGTGGTCGTCGTCGGGCTCGACCCACGATCAGCCGGCTGGAACCTCGGGGCTCCGCCTCCGACGTACGCCGCCTACGAGCAGTTTCTCGCGGGGCTGGAAGTCTTCGCCGCAGGCGACTGGCGCGGTGCCATCCCGCACTGGAATCAGGCCGCTGCGCTCGACTCGGCCTACGTGCTTCCGATACTGCACGTAAGCCAGGCGTACCTGAACCTGGGCGAGAACGCGGCGGCGGATTCGGTCGCGCGATTGCTGGATCCCCGGCGAGGAACGCTGACGCCGTTCGATCGCGGCCTGCTGGACTACCTGCACGGCTCGATCGACGGAAACAGTGCGATGGCGCTCGATGGCGCGCGCGCCATGGTGAGCGCCGCGCCAGGCATGCAATTGCCCCACTATCTGCACGGATACACGGCTGTGCGAGCGAACCATCCGCGGGAGGCGCTCGAGGCCGCGACGAAAGTCACCTATCGCTTCGGCCGCTTCCGGCGAGCCTGGTCCGCGCAGGTCTACTGGCGGATGGTCACGGACTCGCACCACATGCTGGGCAACTACCAGGACGAGCTCGAGGCGGCGCGAGCCGCGCTTCGCTACATCCCCGAGAACCGGGACGCGTTGGCGTGCGAGCTCCGGGCACTCGCGGCGCTCGGCCGAATCGAGGAGGTCCAGTCGAAGCTCGACCAGTTCGAGGCCGCCTCGGCGTCACCAGGCGCGAGCTCGGTGCCCGCTCTCCTGATCTCGTTGGCCGACGAGCTTCGTGTGCACGATCAGTTGGTCGCGTCCAGGCTGGTGCTGCGGCGTGCCATCGACTGGCAGATCAGCCGCCCGCGCGAGGAGCAGGCGCCGACTGTCGCGCGCGAGCTCCTCGCGACGACGCTCGCCCGACTCTCAGACGACACAGCGGCAGATACGCTGCTCGCCAAGCTCGTGGCCGAGCAGCCCGAGGTTCCCCGATATGTCGCGGCACAGGCACTGCTCGCCGCGCGGCGCGGCGAGCGGGATCGTGCTGCCCGGCTTGCCGCCCGGTTGCGCGCGCATCCAGAGCGCTACGATCGAGGGCAGACGACGTACGCGCTCGCGGAGATCGCCGCGCAGCTCGGCGACACCGCGGAAGCAATGATGCTCCTTCGACGGGCCTTCGCGGAGGGGATGCCGTACGGGCCTGCGGTGCACAGCGACCCACAATTGGCCCCCCTGCGTGCCGAGCGAGCGTTCCAGGAGCTCCTTCGAGCGCGTGGTTGAAGGGCGCCGGCGCAGCCGGAACGCCAACGATCGGTGACCCTCGCGCTGTTGCTCCGCACAGTTCCGGCCGTCCTCAGCATGCGCGGCGCGCTCTAGCTCGCTTCTCCTGCCTCGGCGCCGCGCCCCTCCCGCAGTCCTCACCCGGGGTTCGGTGACAACTCTATTTCGCACTCGGTCCCGCGACGCCGCGGGGCGGACGTCGCGCCCGCGTTCCGGCATGCCGGTGCGATTGGGCGCTTTTGTGCTGCTCGCCGGCGTCGTCGCCTGCACTCCCGCCGTGCCGCGCGGCGCGCGGATCGCACCCACGCCGCGCGGTACCTACGCGTGGTCCGTCGAGCCGGGTGACATCGTGCGCCTCAAGAACTGGAGCGCGCCCGAGCAGTCGGGCGACCTGCCCGTGAACGAGCGCGGCGTCGTGCTCGTCCCCACGGTCGGCAGCATCTCCGTGCAGGGGCTCACCAGCGACTCATTGCAGCAGCGCATCGTCCACGCGTTCACCGGTCGCATCGACCCATCGCGCGTCGACGTCCAGCTCTTTCGACCGATCACGGTGACCGGCGGCGTGAAGAACCCGAGCGTGCAGATCGTCGACGGCTCGACGTCGGTGCTGTCGCTCGTCGCCAAGGCCGGCGGCGCGATCCGTCCCGGCGGCGACAGCCGCGTGTTCATCGTGCGCCCCAGCGAGCAGACCCGCGAGGTCTCGGTCGCCGATCGGGTCGGCGACCTCGGCATCCGCTCGAGTGATCAGCTCTACGTGCAGGATCCTCCCTTCGTCGTCCGGAACGAGCTGGCGATTCGCTCGGCCTATGAGCTCGTGCAGTTCGGGCTCGGTCTGCTCACCATCTACTACCTGATTCGCCGCGACTGAGGCACCCCCACCCCCGCGTCCCATGGAAGCACTTCCCCTTCCGGTCCTCGCCGACCCCGCTCCAGAGATCGATCCGCGCCGAGTGTGGGCGACGATCGCCCGCAGCGCGTGGCTCATCCTCGGCTGCGTCCTGCTTGCCCTCGCGGCGGGCGCCGTCGCGGTGCGACGCATGGAGCCGGTGTACCAGGCCACGGCGTCGATCCGCATCGACGCGCGGCCCGGGACGACGAGCGCGGCCGCGATGTACGGGCTGCCCTCGGACAACGTGAACCTCGTCGCCACGGCGATGGAGGAGCTGACCAGTCGCTCGCTCTCGAACGACGTCGCCGACTCGCTCGGCCTCCGTCTCGTCGTGAGCGAGCCGCAGCGCACGCCGCGCAGCGCGGTGCTCGCGTGGGCAGAGGTCGACTCCGCGGCACCACTGCGCGCCTATCGGCTGACGCTCTGGGGCAAGGACCAGGTCGCGGTGCAGGAGCTCGGTGGCCGCTCGCTCGGGAAGTTCCCGCTGGCGGGCACGATCGCCGTACCGGGCGCGTGGTTCCGTCTCGCCGACTCCGCGCTCGTCAACGGCGAGGCGGTGCTGCAGGTCGAGTTGCTCGAGGCTGCGTCGGCCGGCGTGCGCGCTCGCATGAACGTGAGCCAGCCCAACCTCAACGCGAACATCGTCACGGTCACCTACGAGGGGAACGATCCCGCGGCGGTGCGCGAAGTGGCCAACGTGGTCGCCGCGCGCTTCGTGCGGAAGCGCCTCGAGGCCGAGAAGGCCGGCGCGCGCACGACGGTCGTGCTCCTCCGCCGCCAGCTCGATACGCTCGGCCGCGAGATGCGCCAGCGCGAGGGAGCGGTGAGCGCGTTCCTGCACGACAACAAGATCATCAGCGTGGAGAACGAGGCGTCACAGCGCACGTCGGAGATCCAGCGGCTGCAGGAACTGCGCGTGAACGCGGTGACCGACCGCCAGGCGCTGCTCGCGTCGCTCGACAACCTGCTTCGCTCGAAGGACACCGCGGACGGCCGTCTCGCCTACGAGCGCCTGCTCTCGGTGCCGGCGTTCGCCCGCCATCTCAACACGTCGAGCCCGAGCTCGATCGCCATCGAGCGCCTGCGCACCCAGGAAGACAACCGCGCCGCCCTGCTCCGCCGGCTCGGTCCGACCGATCCCGACGTGCAGTCGGTCGAGCAGCAGATCGCGACGTCCAAGCGCGACATCGAGGCGACGACGCGCACCTATGCCGACGGACTCGGCGAGCAGGTGCGCGCGCTCGACGAGCGCATCGCGAAGCTGCGCGACGATGTGCAGCTCCTGCCCGCGCAGCAGGTGCAGTACCAGCGCCTGCTGCGCGAGCAGAAGGGCGTGGAGGACGTGATGACCCAGGTGCAGGGCCGGCTCAAGGAGGCGGAGATCACCGCCGCGGTGCAGGACTCGACCGCGCAGGTGCTCGACCGCGCCGAGCTGCCGGGCGGCTCGCTGGGGACGTCGAAGCCGGTCATCTTCGCCGTGGCGCTGTTCGCCGGCCTGCTGATCGGCGTGCTCGTCGCCTTCCTGCGCGACTGGCTCGACACGACGGTGCACAACGAGCAGGACGTGACGGCGATCGTGCGCGCGCCGGTGATCGGCATCATCCCGAACCTGCGTCACGACGCGATCACCTCGAAGAAGGCACGCACGCTGGCGCCGGCAGCGTACGCGGCCAGGTCGCTCGCGCCGGCGAAGGCGGTGCGGGAGGCGGAGTCGCAGACGATGGCCGCCGAGGCATACCGCGCGCTCCGCACCAACCTGAGCTACGTGAGCCCGGCCAGGCCGCCGCGCGTGATCGTCGTGACGAGCGCCCTCTCGGGCGACGGCAAGACGACGAGCGCGTCGAACCTCGCCGTCACGCTCGCGCAGCAGAACAAGCGGGTGCTGCTGATCGACGCCGAGACGCGGCGCGGCAACATGCACAGCCTGTTCGGCATCGAGGCGACACCCGGCTTCTTCGATCTGTTGTATGGGCAGGCGACGCCGGGAGAGTGCATCCGCCGCGTCACACTCGAGGGAAGCGGTCACCTCGACGTGCTGCCGAGCGGCGGCATGCCGAGCCACAACGCGGCCGACCTGCTCGTCGCGAGCCGGCTCGCTCCGTTCTTCGAGCGGCTCCGCACCCAGTACGACTACGTCCTGGTCGATACGCCGCCGCTCAACCTGTTCACCGACGCGGCGCTGATCGGTGCGCACGCCGACGCGACGCTGCTCGTCGCGCGGGCCGACCGCACCGAGCGCCAGGCGCTCAAGTTCGCCGTGCTGCAGCTCCAGCACGTGCAGGCCAACCTGGCCGGCGCGATCCTGAACGGCGTGGACCTGCGCCGCAACTCGCGCTACCGCGGCGGCTACGACTTCGGCCGCTACGGGGCGTACTATGCCTGAGCCACGCAGCGACGTGACGCAACGCTCCCGGCATTCCCTGGCCTGGCGCGCGCGGCGCGCGATAGAATCGGCGGCGGCGAGCCGTCCGCTGATCCGGCACACCGGGCCCGCATGGGCGTTCGGGGCGCTCGGGCTCGTCGGCGAGCTCGCGTTCGCGCCGATCGTGCTCGGCGCGACGTCGGTGATCGGGGTGCTCTCGTACCTGCTGCTCGACACGCCGTGGACGAAGGTGCGCGAGCAGCAGCGGCCGCGCTTCGTCTCGGTACGCATCCTCTATCTCAACACGCTGATCCTCGCGGGCTTCTGGCTCGCGGTGATGTTCTCGTTCAGCGCGGCGGATCCGTCGCTCACGACGAACGTCAGCCAGCGGCTCCCCCAGCTGCTCGAGATCGCCACCGCGCGCGAGTACACGGCGGTCGTCCACCTGAAGCAGGCTTCGTCCGTGCGCGGCATCGCGCCCGGCGCCGCGGTCTCCACCTGGTTCGACGTCTTTCTCCACGGGATCATCTCCGCCGTCACGGTGAACCTGATCCTCTACGGCCTGGTCGTGGCGCGCCGACGGATGCGCGTGCTGCATGGCTCGCGCACCCGGACCCAGCGGCTGCGCTACGACGCCCACATCGGTCTCTTCGTCGATGGAGAGGGCAGCTCCGCCCGCTGACGCCACCCGCGGGCATCGGCTCCGCCAGTGGCGCTCGCCCGTCAGCAACGACGACCTCGCGGCGTGGTCCGCGGTCGCCGCGCTCACCCTCTACGTCACCATGGCGGTGGCGGGCGGCGGCGGGCGCACCCTCACGGTCACCTATCCGCTCGGCTGCCTGCTCGTCGCGCTGTTCGCCTACGTGCGCAGCCCGGCGACGTACGTCGGCTTCGTGTTCTGGAGCTGGCTGCTCACGCCGTTCCTGCGGCGCGTGTTCGACCTGCGCTTCGGCTATCACCCGGCGAGCCTGCTGCTCGTCGGGCC
>DATFOL010000274.1:0-3957 GCA_035265545.1 Gemmatimonadaceae bacterium
GAAGTTGCGCGCGTCGGCGTTGAGCCGCATGACGTCGCGCAGCATGCGGCCGAGCACGCGCGTGGCCTCGTCGTCCACGGCGCCGGGAGCGGGTACCTCCACGGCGTAGTCACGAAAGTCGGGCATCACGAGCTCGCGCAGCAGCAGGCCGCCGTTCGCGTGCGGGTTGGCGCCCATCCGGCGGGTGCCCTTGGGCGCGAGCGCCGCGAGCGCGGGCACCAGTGCGCCATGCTCGTCGAACAGATCCTCCGGCCGATAGCTCCGCAGCCACTGCTCGAGCATCGCGAGGTGCTCGGGGTTCTCGGCCAGACCGGCGAGCGGAACCTGGTGCGAGCGCCAGGAGCCTTCGGTTGGCTTGCCGTCGACCATCTTCGGACCCGTCCACCCTTTGGGGGAGCGAAGCACGATCATCGGCCAGCGTGGACGTTCGGTCGCGCCGCGGGTGCGCGCGCTCTGCTGGATGCGCGTGATCTCGTCGAGCACCGTGTCCAGCGTCGCGGCCATCTGCTGGTGCATCGCCTCGGGCTCGTGGCCGGATACGAAGTACGGCTCGTGTCCGTAGCCGCGCAGCAGCGCGATGAGCTCCTCGTCGCCGATGCGCGCCAGCACACTCGGATTCGCGATCTTGTAGCCGTTCAGGTGCAGGATCGGAAGCACGGCGCCGTCGCGGGCCGGCTCGAGGAACTTGTTGCTGTGCCAGCTCGCCGCGAGCGCGCCGGTCTCCGCCTCGCCGTCGCCGATCACGCAGCAGGCGAGCAGATCGGGATTGTCGAACACCGCGCCATACGCGTGCAGCAATGAGTAGCCGAGCTCTCCGCCTTCGTGAATGGAGCCCGGCGTCTCGGGTGCTGCGTGGCTCGGGATTCCACCCGGAAAGGAGAACTGGGTGAACAGTCGCGTCAGCCCAGCGACGTCGCGGCCGATTGTCGGATAGACCTCACTGTACGTTCCTTCCAGGTAGGTGTTGGCCACGACCCCTGGACCACCATGCCCCGGTCCGGCGATGAAGATCGCGTCCAGGTCGCGCGCGCGGATCACGCGGTTCATGTGCGCGTACACGAAGTTGAGCCCGGGCGTCGTCCCCCAGTGCCCGAGCAGGCGCGGCTTGACGTGCGCGCGGGTGAGCGGCTCGCGGAGCAGGGGATTGGCGAGCAGATAGATCTGGCCGACGCTCAGGTAGTTGGCCGCGCGCCAGTATCGATCGATGAGCCGGAGCTCGTCGGTATCGAGGGGACCTGGCGAGATGTCGTCTCCGCGCCGGGGCTCCGGCTCGGCGGAATGCTCTGTCGCGATGTGCGTCACGGGTGTGCTCCTGCAGAGTGGGCGCAGCTCGGGCTCACTCGGCACGGCAGGGAGCACGCCACGACCCGCCGGCCCGGTCGAGAGCCCGCAGGCCGGAACGACGACCGATACCATTGGACGATGTGCGCCCGTGGCGACGTCGTCGTAACGTTTGGGAGCGAGTCCCATCCACCACCGAGGTGCAAGGTGTCACTGACCACATCGCAGCGCGATCACATCGAGCGTCGGCTGCGCGAGGAGCGCACTCGTGCGCTGACACTCGTCAACGAGATCGTCGCGGAGCGTTCGCGTACGAGCGAGCAGCAAGCGGCGGGTGACCTCTCGCTCGTCCCCATCCACCCGGCGGATCTCGGTTCGGATCGACAGGACGAGGACATCGACCTCGCGAACGCGACGCGCGCCTCGGCCGAGCTGGCGGAGATCGACGCCGCGCTCGAGCGCCTCTACGCCAGTCCGGAGCGCTTCGGCCGGTGCGAAGACACGGGGGCCGCGATCCCCTTCGAGCGGCTGGAGCTCATCCCGTGGGCGCGCACGTGTGACTGACGACTCGCTCGCGGCGCGCCCCTCGAACGGGTGACTGCGCTCGATGCACCGTGATCAGTACGGCGCGCAGCTCCGCAGGATGGACCGCCCTATGCGCTCGGCGTCCTCGGTCGGCGAGACCTCGCGCCCTCGCTCGTCGATGCTCGACGCGGTGATGCGGAGCTGCGCGTCGGCGCCGACGATATTGAGCCGGTCGGCCGTCTCGCGGTTCACTCCCTTCTGGCCGAGCGTGGCGATTCGCGCCGCGGCCTCCTTCGCCTTCTCCCCAACGGTGTTGCTGCGCTCGCGAGTGAGGTAGACGAATCCCTGCGCGAGCCCGCCCCGCTCGGGGATGAACCCCGAATCGGTCGCGACGCGCAACGCGCACTCGAGTCCGTTTTCTCGCGCCGGACCGGCGAAGCTCTTCGGCTTGTTGCGGCTGCACGCCGCGAGGAACGGGAGGGCAAGCACGATCGACATCCGGAACTTCCACATCGGCTACATCTCGGCAGGGCGCGCCCTCGTCGGCGGCGTGACTTCGGTATTCGGAGATGCTTCCTAGTGCAACTGACTGGCCACTGGAGGGGTCGCTGTTTCGTATGCGCCACTCGAGCCGAATCGCTCGCTCACTGGCCGTTCTCGGCTTCGTCGCGTGGCGAGCGGGAGGGGCGCGAGCGACCACAGCGCCGTCTGGGTCCGGCTCCCGTTGGGCGCGCGGCCGGTCGCGACAGTAGGTTCGCCGTGCGCGCCTGCGTCACGCGAATGAGCGTGAGCGCTTCGGGTTCGCACGGGGGAGATGCTGCAACCCCCGAGGGCGCAGTTTCGTAGAGGCAAGTAGCCCGCGACGCCGCCACCGTACAGAGGTTCAGCCATGATGCTTCGCCATTCCGCCTTCACCTTCGTTGCCGCTCCAACCGCCCAGTCGGATCAGGGGCTCGGCCAGACCATCCGCGACGCGGTGGACGAGGCCACTCGTGAAGCTCTTCAGGAGGCGCGCCAGGCCCAGCAGCAGGAGATTCGCGACGCGCAGCAGGAGGTGCGCGATGCCCAGCAAGAGCTGCGCGACGCGCAGCAGCAGCTCCGCGACGCCAGAACCGGCGACCAGCGAGGCGCGGCCAATCAGGCGCTGGTCGGTGCGCAGGAGGCGCTGCGCGCCGCCGAGGCGGAGCTCCGCCGTGTCGAGGCGCGGACGCGATCGGGGCCGATGGTCTTCACGGGCCATCCTCCCGAGATGCCGCGCCCGACGATCCCCGGCGAGGCAGTCGACATCGCCATCGGGTTCTTCGTCACGTGCGCCGTCATCGTCGTCGGTTGGCCGATCTCGCGCGCGCTCGGACGTCGGTTCGAGCGTCGTGGGGCGACTCCCATGCTCGAGAGCGGCGTGACCGAGCAGCTCCAGCGCATCGAGCAGGCAGTGGACGCGATCGCGATCGAGGTCGAGCGGATCTCGGAGTCGCAGCGATTCCTCACCAAGCTGCAGGACCGCTCGGCGTCCACGTTGGAGTGACCGCCCGGACCTGCGACCGAGAATTCTCGTTCGCCGATCATGTGAAGGGCCCGTCAGCGCGGGCCCTTCGTTTCTTCGCGCCGGCCCAGCCTGCGGGCGGCTCGGACGCACGCTATTGTTTCCCGCCAGCGTGAACCGTCAACTCAGAATTCGGAGAAGGAGATGCCCCTGAACAGAAAGGTGCGGTTCGGAATGGTGGGGGGAGGACCTGGCGCGTTCATCGGCGCCGTACATCGCAAGGCTGCCGTGCTGGACGGCGAGATCGAGCTCGTCGCGGGCGCCTTCTCGTCCGACGCGATGAAGTCTCGCCGCCAGGGCGAGCAGCTCTTCCTCGACCCGACCCGCGTGTACGGCTCCTGGCGCGAGATGATCGAGGGAGAAACGAAGCTCCCCGAAGGCGAGCGCATCGATTTCGTCACCATCGTCACGCCCAACGTCGCCCATTTCGAGATCGCCAAGGGGTTCGTCGAGGCCGGGTTCCACATCGTTTGCGACAAGCCGATGACGACGAAGCTCGAGGATGCCGAAGAGCTCTGCCGCCTGGTGAAGCAGCACAAGACCGTGTTCGCGCTGACGCACAACTACACCGGCTACCCGATGGTGAAGCAGGCGCGAGAGCTGGTGCG